>JBJHDE010000259.1:0-7544 GCA_050486385.1 Planctomycetales bacterium
CGATAATGCCGGCTGAAGTGAGATTGGTGGTCAGCAGCAGATCCAGGGTCTCGCGCTCGCGTTCGCTGGTCACGCTGCCCGCCAGAAACACGGGCCCGACCAGCATGTTGAACACCAGCACATAACACACGTAGTAGCCTGCCAGGTTGGGCTGAAAGAACAGAAACACCGCCATCAGCGGCAAGGCCAGCAGCATGCTAACCTGGATCACCAGCCGCGGCATCAAGGTGCCACCGCTGAAAATGTTATGAATCTCTTTATTGAAAACCGGGCTGGCCCCGTCGGGCAGCAGGTCGGTCCGTGGTTGGGGCGCAAACAGGTTGTCGGGAAATTGATCGCGCTGGATGATCATGCCCACGGCCTTGGCCAGCTCTTGCTTTTCATCGACGACCTCGTTGCCTTCGCTGCCCAGGTCCGGCGGGTACAGCAGTCGCCGACTCAGCACCGCGACCAACCACACCCAAAACACCAAACAGGCAAGCGGGGCCACAAACAACGACAGCACCAACCGAGCCGGCGCGACCTGACCGCTCATGCCGGTCCAAAGGACCACACCCAGAATCGCCAACGGCAGAATCAGCAGGTAGGCCACCACCAGGGCCAAGGCGGTGCGCTGGAAATACACACTGGTCGCCATCGCCAGCACGCCAAACGTCCCGGCGGAGAGGATCAACAGCATGTAGCCGGCCACCAACTCGAAAAAGTTGACACCGCCCAGCGGCAGGCAGATCATCACAATCGGCAAGGTCGCAAAGATCAGCACGCCCAGATAAATCAGCGAACTGGCGGCTTTGCCTAACAGAATGGAGATCGGTCGCAGTGGGCTGGCCAACAGCATTTCGTACGTCTTGCGCTCTTTCTCGCCGGCGATGCTCTCGGCCATGAGCGCCGGGGTAATAAAGGCGACCAGCACGAATTGCCCAATAATGAACAGATCGAACAACCGCTGGGCCTGGCGTTCTTGCAGGACAATCCGCTCGCCCTCGGGCCACGCCGCGGCCACCACGGCCGCCACCACCAGCACGTAGGCGGCAAACACCAAAAAGGCCCGCGCCCGCCGCAGGTTGGTCGAGAGTTCGCGTTGCAGGACCGGATTTCTAAACATCGCGCTGCTCACCCGATCCCTCAGCCACCACATCGGCCGCTGGTGTGTCCACCGCCCGAGCCCACCGCCATACCAGGCCATCGTCGCCGTCGTGATGCGCATCGAGCTGCACAAAGCCGCACCGCGCCAGCACCCGGCACGAGGCATTCGGCCCCGGCAACGTATGGGCCGTCACGGTGCGAACCGCCGCCTCCTGACGAGCCATCTCAAACAACGCCGTCGCCATGGCCCGGGCGTAGCCGCGGTTCTCGAACGGCGGATACGTTTGATAGGCGTTTTCGACTTCGCCCGCGGCGCTGGGGCGATCCTTGAAAGCACAGCAGCCGACGATCTGGCCGTCATCGGATCGGGCGACCAGATAGCCGCGCCACGGCTCATCGCCCTCGGGCCGAGGCAAATGGGTCAACGTCAGCTCGACGTTGCGTTGCACTTGCTCGGCCACCTCGCCCAGGGTGAGTTGATAATGTCCCTCGAACACGCCGGCCGCGGCTTCCAATCGCAGCGCCAAGGCGGTGTCGATGGGGACCAGGCGGATGCTGGGAGCAGGAGCCGCGGGATTCATGGGTGTCTCCTTGTTGACGGTTCACAAAGGTCAATTGACCAGGCCCTTGGTCACGGTCATGAACACGTCTTCAAGCGTGGGCTCGCGCTCGCTGAACGTGGAAATGCGAATCTGCTCGGCGATCAGGGTGTTCAGCAGCGTGGCGACCACTTCGTCGTCGGCGTCGAGTTCCACGGTGATGCGGTTGCCGTCGGCGTGGCAGCTTTGGGTCTCGGGGATGGATCGCACCAGGCCCATGGCCCGTTCGACGTCGCTCATTTCACCCAGCACGCGGATGCTGATCCGCCGGTGCCCGCGAATCTGCCGGTAGACCTCGTCGATAGGGCCATGCATCAGCAACTGGCCACGTTCGATGATGCCAATCGAGGTGCAGCAGTCGGCCAACTCGGCCAGGATGTGGCTGGAGATCAGAATCGTCTTGCCCATGCTCCGCAATTCCTTGAGCAGGGCCTTGACCTCCATCCGCGCCCGAGGGTCGAGCCCGCTGGTCGGTTCATCGAGAATCAGCACCGGGGGTTCATGCACCAGGGTTTTGGCCAGGCACAGCCGCTGCTTCATGCCCCGCGACAGGCCGTTGACCAAATCGTTGCGTTTATGGCCCAGGTCGACCATGTCCAGCACCGCGGCGATGACTTCACGCCGCCGCTTGCGAGGCAGGTTGTAGGCCGTGGCAAAGAAGTCGAGAAACTCCCAGACCTTCATGCCATCGTACACGCCGAAGTTATCGGGCATGTAGCCGATACTGCGTCGCACATCCATCGGTTGCCGCGCGACGCTGAAGCCATTGACCGTGCCATCGCCCGAAGTCGCCCGCAGCAACGTGGCCAAAAAGCGAATGGTCGTGCTCTTGCCGGCCCCATTGGGACCGATAAAGCCATAGATCTCGCCCGCGGGGATCGAAAGCTCCAGGTGATCCACCGCCAGAAAGTCGCCATACCGCTTGGTGAAGTTGTGAATTTCAATCATGAGTGTGTGGATTTACCGTCGTGAATACCAGTCGGCCACGGCCAGTGCCTCGACCGGTGGTCGAGTGGTCGCCCGAGGTTGACTGGTCCCTGCAAAGGCGTGCGCTCGCGGGTTCCAACGGGCCCCACGGGAGGAGCCGCGATGTTTCCGACCGCCGTTTCGCTGTGTCTGCAAGCAAGCGTCATTCGGGGTCCTGATCGGTATCGAATTCGCCATCCAGATCCAAGTCCAGGTCGTCGGGCAGGTTCTGCTGGTGGTCCCGAATGATTTTGACCGCCACAGCCCGGGCTTCGGGATCGGGCTCGGGATTCGGCAGCGGGGCGAGGTTCACTTCCATGACGACCATCGTCGCCTGATGGGTCACGGCGACTGGTGGACTCACCGAGACGCCGCCCAGCGGTTGATCGGTCCATCCCAGCACACGGACATGTTCCGTTGGCGGGCTGGACCGCAGTTCGGTCCACAGTGGCAGAATGCGATTGCGGTTCTCGTCGCGCTCGCTGAGTTCTTCCCCTTCGGCCGCTTCTGTGGCTTTCAGCGGAGTGATGCTGGCGACCGTGCGCGCCGGAACCTGGATGGTCGACCCGCTCTCAAGGTCGCCCACCGCAACAATGCCCGCCGGGGTCACGATCTCGACCTCCTGCAGCAGCAGACCCGTTTCGTTGGTCAACCGCCACGCGGTCGGCCTTTCCAAGTCGCCGTCGGCGGTCAACACGGCTTCTAGCCGGAGCGGTCCTTCGGCGGTAAACAGCTCTTCGCTGTGCAGCCGTTCTTCGGAATTGCTGGCGACCGACAATCCCTGCAAGCGGACACCATCGACCTGCCGGGTGACCGTCAGCGCCCGCTCGAAATCGGTCATCAGGCTTGGTCGGGCCTTGGAGAATGGCAGCACCACGGTCGACGGATCGCTGTAGGTCACCTCAAAGTTGCTGGCCAACGAGGCGTACAAAGAGGTGTAACGGGTCAGGTGGCCGCGTTCGTAGCCCGGCTGCAATTCCAACATGGCCACTTCATTGCGATGCCGGCTGAAGCCGAGACTCACGCCCGTCAGGTAGATCACCACACCGGTGTAGGCCACGGTGATCAGCGGGGCGGCCAACCAGGCCCACTCCGGCCGGCCCCACAGGCGGAAGAACAGCCAGTTGGCGGGAACCAAAATCAGCAGATACAGCCCCAACACGCCCAACACATACTGCCGTTCGGGCACCGCCAGCCCCAAGACTTCAAGCGACCCTCGGGCCGCCCGGCCCGGGAGATTGTAGTCGTCCCAGATCGTCGGATCCGTGGTCGGCGTGTGGGACTCGTAGCCTGCCTGGTACCGGTAGAATGTCGGTGTCGGCTGGGTGTAAGCATCGGCGTCGCTTGCCAGATGCTTGGGCAGATTGGCATAGCGGCCCAGGTCGCGGCTCAACAACTGGACCCGCGTGCGGGGGCTGCTCATGAATTGTTGGGTTTCCTCGATCGGCCACCCCCAGCCTCCAGCCAGCCGCTGGAACTTGCTGCTGACAATCATGGTCGTGGGATCGGCCACCCATCTTCGCGGCGGACGGCCCAGGATGGCGGAATTCAGCAGGCTGTCCTCGGTGGCCAGCCACACCTGCAGCACGGGATCATCCAACCGAAAGGCCGTGGCCACCACGCGACCGCGTCCCATCGGCTTGGCCACCACCCAGGGATCGCCATTCTCCAGGGCAATCAACACCGAGGCCCCTTCGGTGGGCGCCAGCCGCTCGCCATCCAAGGGCTGTGCCAACGTGTCGACCGCCGGCAGCGGGATCCAGCCGCCCCCAGCCAGCGGCCCTAGATCGTCGGCCGTAAACAGCCGGGTGCCCGACGACGCGGCCGGTAGATACTCGGCCAAGAACGACGTCCGCAGCCGGTTGAGTGTCTCGGGACCACTGACGACAAGTTGCCCGCCCCACGACAGCCAATCGACGATGGCCCGCCGCTGCTCGCTGGAAAGCCGATCGGGATCGACACGATCCCACAGCAGGTAGGCCGTGGCCGTCCAGCCCAGTGCCGAACTCGGCAAGTCGACATCGCCCTCGGGTCGTGGCAACACCAGATGGTAGCTGGTATCGGGCTGCCCTCCGTAGCCAATGTCGCGGGTCTCGACAAACGACGGGGTCTGTTCCAAGTACTGATACCGCGCGGGTTCCTCGGCCAAGACGACAAAGAAGAACTGTTCGCGATCCAGGGGCTCCAGCGGAACGCTGGCCTGCGCCGCCGCCGAATCGCCCCGCGCCAGCCGCAAGGTCAGCGGCCGCATCGGCCGACCGGCCATCGTATGCATGGCCCATTCCCGCGGGGGCAAGAACAGCAGCATCTCGCTGATCTTTTCTTCTCCCTGGGCCAGCTCAATCGGCTGATCGAACGCCACCGAGAACGGCATATCCAGCAGCCCGTAACGATCGGTCACCAACCGCCCGCGGAAGTCGGCCAGGTTGGACTGTCCGGCCACCGTGGCCGAGAACCAATGCCCCGGCTTGTAGAAGAGCCGGCGTTCGCGGGTGTCGGTGGGTCGGACGGCCAGGTCCCGCAGTTCATGGGGTGGCGTGGCGGCGGTTCGCTCGCGGTCGCTGAGAGTCCGGCGAAGCCGGTCGGCCTGGGTCTGCGGTTGCGTGCCGCTCTCGCGTTGGCAACCGGCGAGCACCGCCACGGCCAGCAGCATTCCAGCGAGTGGGAGGTGTGGTGTCATCGCGTCGGAAAGAAAATCGCGTCGGAACGCAACGGGGGGGTTGGGAATCCCAGGGCCTCCATGACCCCAAAGCCAATTCACCCAAGAGCCACAGGGCGACTCGGCGGTCCTGCCGCCAAGCGGCCCCACCCTTGAGTGTAGAGGTCGCGGTTTCGGCCGGGAAGCCACCAACGGCCCGCTGTTGGCCAACGCCCATAAATTGCTGGACTCCCCGGCTGCACACCGGGCCCGGCAACCAGTAAACTCGGGGGTCGACGACGCAAGGGTCGAGACGTCCTCGCGCCGCGCGTCCTTTCGCTGGTCCTCCTGAATTGCCCGTATGGCCAACCGCCCGACCGATGCCCCGTTGCCCCTGGCCAGCGTCCTGGATCGGCTGCTGGACGATGCCCCCGGTGAACGGGTTGACCAGCCCGAGCGGCCCGGGCAGGCGTTGCGGATCCTGAAAGAAAGCGTTCGTCGCGATCTTGAGCATTTGCTCAACACCCGGCGTCCACTGGTGAGCATTCCGCCGGGGCTCAAGCACGTCGAGCGGTCGCTGGTGCGGTACGGAATCCCCGATTTCGCCGGAGTCCGCGAGGACGTGCAGAGCGACATTCGCAATCTGGCCCGGCAGATTGAGAAGGCCATTCGCGATTTCGAGCCACGTCTGACCGAAGTCCGGGTCGACCCGGTCGAAACCGCCCAGGGCATTGACCGTAACCTGCGATTTCAGATTCGGGCCACCTTGCGGGTCACGCCGATCGAGGACGCGGTGGCCTATCAGTCATTGATCGAGCCGTCGACGGGCATCATCCGTGTGGGGAGCGCACGCACGTGAACGACGAATTGCTAGGCTACTACGATCGCGAGCTGGCCTTCATTCGCGAACTGGGCGCCGCCTTCGCCGAGCGCTACCCCAAGATTGCCGGTCGTCTGCGGCTCAGCGAAGGGGGAAGCCAGGACCCCCACGTCGAACGGCTGATCCAGGCCTTTGCCCTGCTCAACGCCCGGATCCGCGCCAAGCTGGATGACGAATGGCCCGAGATCACCGACGCCTTGCTGGGCATCCTCTATCCGCATTTGCAGCGGCCGGTCCCCTCGGCGGCCATCGTGCAGTTTGAACCCGATCCCAAACAGGCCGACCTGGTCGATGGCTACCGCGTCGCCCGCGGGACGGCCATCGAGACCGAGCGGGTGTTGGATGTGCCCTGCCGCTTTCAGACCTGCTATCCCGTGACGCTGTGGCCCTGCAAGGTGCAGCAGGCCAGGCTGGCGGCCCACCCCTTCGAAGCGCCGCAAACCCGGCTGTCGGGTCAAAGCGCCGGCGTGCTGCATTTGACGTTCGAGACGCTCAGCGGCTCGGTCACGTTCGAGGAGTTTTCCTGGGAGAGCCTACGGCTGTATCTGCATCCCGGTCGCCGTCAGGATATCGATCGGCTGTACGAGCTGATCTTTGAACACACCCTCGAAGTCGTGTTCGCCCGCAGCCCCACCGACCCGAATCCGGTGATCGTCGAGCCCGAGCTGGCCCTGCGGCCGGTGGGACTGGAGGCCGACGAAGGCTTGCTGCCCTATCCGGCACGCAGCTTTCTGGGCTACCGGCTGCTGTTGGAATACTTCGTGCTGCCGCACAAGTTTCGCTTTTTCGATCTGACGGGGTTCAAGAATCGGCTGACGGGTTTTAGTAATCAGTTGCACGTGTTTCTGTACCTCGACGAAGTCACCGACGAGTTGGCCCAGTCGGTCCGGGCCGAGACCGTGCGGCTGGGGGCCACGCCGATGGTCAACCTGTACACCAAGACGGCCGAACCCATCAGCCTGGACCATCGCCGCGACGAGTACCGCGTGGTGGCCGATGCCCGACGCGAACGCGGTGTCGAGGTCTGGAGCATCGACCGTGTGATCTCGACCGATGCCCGCGGTGGCGAACGCGAGTACCGCCCGTTCTTCTCGTTCCATCATGCCAGCGACCAGGACGAACAACGCACCTTCTGGCATGCCACGCGCCGCGAGAGTCAGCGGGATGGCCCCGGCGGTGGGACGACGGCGACCGACTCGTTCATCAGCTTTGTGGACCTCGACTTCGAGCCCGCCACCGAGCTGCCCAAGAGCGTGACGCTGGAGACGACCTGCTTCAATCGCGACTTGCCCAACCAACTACCCTTCACCGGCGAACGCCCGCGGCTGGAACTGCCCGATGGCCGCGGGGCCGTGGCCCGCGCGCTGTGCCTGAC
>JBJHDE010000260.1:0-3433 GCA_050486385.1 Planctomycetales bacterium
GTTGCGATCCGCCCGGGGGCCCTGGGTGGCCAGCACCGCGGTGAAGTAGCCCTGGCCGCGGGTCACGTACAGGTCTTCGAAGTTGCGATTCTGCGAGACCTTTTCGTCGACATGAATCGCGCCGGTCGCCAGGTCCAGAATCACCAGCCGGCCCTCTTGCGGCGAGTAAACCGCAGCCTCGGTGCCCGAATCGACCACCCGGCCGACCGCATCCTGAGCGAATTCGATCTCCCAGGCGATTTCGCCATCGACATGGTCGCGGCACACCAACATCCTGGCCGGCTTCTCGGGCTTCCATTCCAGGTGAATCACTTTGCTGCCCAGGGTGGCCAGCCGATCGCTGCGGTTGTGCGTCGCCATGTCCCCCAGCAGCTTGCCGTCGGTCACGCGATAGGTGAAGACGGTATCGCCATCGGGGATGACGAACAGAAACTCCTCGTTGCCAAACACCTCGGCGGCGGCCTCGGGACCATTTTCGTTCAGCGCGAAGGGCAGATCGGTCCGCTTCCACAGGACCTCGCCCGTGAGTGGATCGACAACGACCAGCTCGCGACGTTGCACGATCGCCAGGTAGTCGGTGCCCACCGGGCCGACCGGGCCCAATGGGTGCATGTAGGGGTCCATCGTCACAAAGCGGCGACGACCCGCGCGGTTGACATCGGGCAGCACCTGCGCCCCACGGCCGTACTGCACGCCCGGCAGGCTTTCCAGCAGGTCCCGCGACCACAGCACGCGGGCTTCGCCGGGTGAATCGTTGTTGACGGTATCCAGGGCGAACATGCGGTGGGCGGCCACGGCAATCACCAAGTGGCCCGCCGTGTGGGCCTCGTGGACAAAGCGGATCCGGCTCAGGCCGGTGAGTTCGTTGCGTGGGGTGTCGCTGGACGGCTCGGCCTGCCAAAGCTGCTGGCCTTGACGATCGCGTCCAATCCAGTTGATCCGGTTGCCCTGCGAGCTGAGGACCACGCTGCCCGGCGGAAAGTAAGGGCTTCGCGGCCCCTCAATTCGCAAGGGCGCCTGCAAGCGGGCCTGCACCGTGCCTCCACGGGTCTCGCGATGGACTTCGCCTCGGGGCCAAGCGACGGGATTGGTGAGGTGCTGGTTCACCGGCGAGTCGGGCTTGAGGGCCTGCACCAGGTCCTGGCCGGTCTGATCGTCCAGCACCTTCTGGTCGGCAAAGCGGGTGGCCAACAGATTGTAGAAGATGGCGGCATCGTGGGGCCGGCCGGCACGCAACAGCAAGTCGGCGAGTCGGGCGACGGCCTCGCGGCCGGCCTGATCGGGCTCGCCCGCCAGTCGGCCGTTGGCATCAATCCGACCGGGCAGCACTTGGGTCAGCAGCAATTCGGCCCGCAGGAACTGCCCGTCTTCAATCAACCGGCGAGCCAGTTCCAGCCGTGCGGCGCTGGCTTGGGGGTGATCGCCGAAGAACTGCAAAAAGCGCGTCAGGGTGTCCAGGCCCTCGCTGGCCAGGGCCTCGTCCAGGCGTTCGCCCACCGCCTGATCAATCGACTCGCGTTTGCCAGCGTCGACATTGGCGAACAGCTCGCCGAGTTGCCCGCGGACCCAGCGGTCGCGGCGGACCTCCCAGTGTTCGTCGATCGCTTCGAGTTCGTTGCTTTCGACCTCGGGATCGGCGAAGCGGATATAGGTTGAGAAGGCCCCGTCCAGGTCGCCGGCCGCCTGCATTCCGGCTGCCACCTGCCGCAGCAACCGTCCCTTGTAGTCGGCTCGCACTGGCGGCGGCATCCGATCGATCAGCTCGCCGATGCGGCCCAGTTGATCGCGCTGGCCAGCAAAGTCCTCGGCCAAGCTGCCCAACAGGGCGTCGATCAGCAGTTGCAGGGTCTGGGGGTTGCTGGGCTCAAGCGCGAAACTCGCCGCCAAGTCGGTGGCGGCCTCGTCCAACTCGCCCCGTTGCAGATGCAACTCACCGCGCCGGGCCAAGGCGATCGGATCCCGGGGGTTCTTCTCCAGGGCCTCGCGAACCTGATGCTCCAGGCTCTCGACCAGGGCGAAGCGCTGCACCCAGTCGGTGCCTTGGGCAATCACCGACCCACCAAAGCACACCATGTTGCCCAGGGCGTGCTTCTCGGGGGCGCGACTCGCGGCGGCTTCGTCGCCACGCCGGGCGCCGGTCTTGAGGTCAAACGAGACAACATGCCGATCGGTGCGGGGCACGTAGTAGCGTCCCTCCGACAAAAAGCCCCGGCCGCTGGGTGCCGCATTGGAATCCTCGGCAATCGCCGTGGCCCACTTCTGCTTGCCAGTGGCCAGATCAAGGGCCCGCACTTGACGGCTGCCGACGATGATGACCTGAGAGTCCTCGACGCAGGCCACGTACAGGCCGTCTTCACGGGGCAAGGGCTTGCCCCAGGCATGGGCGCCGCTCATCAAATCCAGGCACTGCAAGACATCGCTTTCCAACGAGGTGAAGATCACCTTGTCCCCAGAGATCAGCGCCACCGAATCGACCCACCGCTCGCGTGCCTGCGGTGGAGTGGCCATGTAACGGCCTCGGCCGAAGGCGTTGAAGTGGTTCGGGCTGCCGTCGTCATCGGTCGACTTGTAGCGATGCCCCCACAGCAGACTGCGGGTCGTCAGGTCAAACGCCACCACCGCCCCGCTGGCCGTGGGGCCCACCAGCACCCCGCCCGCGTGGGTCGGCGTCACACCCGCCAGGTTGCGAAGCTGCGATGGCGAGTGCTCCGGCGATTGGGCCAGGCTCTGGCTCCAGACGTACTTGCCGCTTTCGGCGTCCAGGACCACCAGCCGGATTTCGCCCTGGGCCTCGGCCAACACGTACAGTTGCCCAGCCAAAGGCAGCGGCGGTCCCAGGAAGAACAGGCCGACCAGCGACTCGGGCGAGGGCTCGTCCTGTTCGTTGGGCGCACCGCCGACGCTCCAGCGGAGGGCCCCACTGCGGAGATCGTGGGCTTCCAGCCGATTCACCCCATGCTGGAAACCGCGGTTGGGGACATTCCGATTCAAAACCTGCGGCCGGACCCCACTGAAGACGTGCGGCGAGGGGTTGATGCCTTCGATGCTGAAGACCATCTTGCCGTCGCTGGTCAGACGGCCGAAGGTGCGGTCCAGAAACGCCCGATTGGTAATGGCCATGGCCACGCTGGGGTCGGTCCCCGACGAGGACACCATGGCCTGCAGGGTGTCGGCTTCTTCATCGTAGTGGACGTCCCACTTCTTTTTGCCAGTCACAAAGTCGTAGGCCACCAGGTCGCCAAAGGTCCGGACCAGCACCAGTTCGATGGCGCTTTCGGGCACGGTCCACATGCCGGCGTTGGCGGCACTTTCAAACAGCAGACGGTTGAGCCGCATCCGCTGGCCTTCGTCCAGCCCCTCGACACCCAGACCGATCAGGTCGCGGGCCTCGGATCGCAGATTGGCCTCTTTCCAGACCTGGGCGTCGTAGAGG
>JBJHDE010000260.1:3443-7541 GCA_050486385.1 Planctomycetales bacterium
AGACGGTTCATCTCGTCCAGGAATCGCCGACGCAGCGGCTCGTCGGGCACCTCGTCTTGAGGCACCGCGTCGAGCTGCTCGCGGAGCGCCTCGCTGAGTAAGTCCCAAATGTGGGCCAACGGACCCGGCTGGTCGCTTTCCTGGGCCGCCCGCACCTGCTTGAGCAGTCGGGGCCAGCTACGCGCCTGAATATCGCCGGGTTTCAGCAGCGAGGCCTCTTTGGGATCGAGCCGCACGACCAGCGGGCTCATGGCCGGCAGCAATCGGGCCTTGCCCTTGTCTTGGGCCTGTTTCTCGTTGGCGACGGCGGCCCGCAGCTTGCTCTGTTCGCCGGCGGTGGGGTTGTACCACCGGGGCGTCAGCAGGGGTTCGCCCCCTCGCGAAGCGATGACCTGGGCCGGATTGCCGGCGGGCACCACCCACAGTTCGCGACCGGCTTCGCCCTCGCGCCGTTGGGGGCCGACCATCTCCAGCAGCCAGTCGACGGTCATCTCGCCGTTTTCCGGCAGCTTTTCGCGTTTGCCGTCCAGTTCGACGATGCGGCCGCCCCAGCGACTTTCTAACTCGGCCAAGACCGCGGCGGCCTGCCGCCGGCTTTCTTCGGTCCCCAGCCGCACGTGCCCCAGGGCCAGGGTCAGCGACAGCGAGGGCTCCAGCCGGTTGCGGACATCACTCATGCCATACAGGCGGCTCAGAAACAGCGTTGCCGCCAAGGGTTGGCCAAGCTCCAGGTTGTGCAAAGCCAGGCGGTAGGTGGCTTCGTAGCCGGCGTCGGTGTGGAAAAATCGCCGGGCCACCTCGGCCAGCTTCTGGGGCGAGCCCTCGCTGACCGCCTCGCGGAGCAGCCGTTTGGCCGCTTCGTCGTACTCCAGCCGATAGATCCGCCGGCCCTCATCCGGCAGGCTGCCGATCAGTTCCAACGCCCGGGCCTTGAGGCCCACGTAGTGATTCCGCGAGTTGTCCGGCTGATAGAAGTGGTCCTCGGCGGCGTCGAGCACGGCCCCAAGAAACTGGATGGCGAAGGCCCACTGCCCCTCGTTCATGAAGGTTTCGGCACGCAGCAACCGCGTGCGGGCCTCGCGATCGATGGGAAAATCCGCGGCGTTGCCGACGTCCTCGACCTCGCCGTCTTCGCCTTCGGCGGCCTGGGGGGCGGCCCCGCCCGGCAAAGCCGGTTGAAGCTGGACATTGCCGCGAATCTGAATCGCTCGACCGGGCTGAGCCTGGATCTGAATCTGCTGCCCCCAGGTCGCGGAACTCAGACTCACGACTACCAGGGGCACAATGCCGAGGGCCAACCGCTTGTGAACCATGAGTCGACACTCCCGACGAACGAACGGATTGTAGCGGAGGGGGACCTGACCAGTTGGTCGCTGTTGCCGATGCCAAAGTTCCCGAAAACTGGGCAAATTTGGCTGGCCAACAACCTTCCAGTACGTCTCCAAGTGTCGCATCCCTCCCACGCTGGTCAAGAGAGCCAAACGCCCTTCAGACCGCCACAACAGGCCCCGTGGGGTCCTCTGACCCAGGATTTGGGCGGTTTTCTGCCGTTTTTTCGCACTTTTTCGCGTTTTCTCGTTGAAAGGTCCTAGTGCGAAATCTTAATGTTCGCTAGCACTCACCGTGCTACTCCTCGTAGCGTGCGATTTTCGGCGGCGGTCGCGGCAGTTCGACCTTCGCCCCGCGGGCGGAACCCGCGGCGTTTCGACGGAAATCCCTCGCCCGGGAGTCACGAGTTGCCACGTTTCCACGCACCTCCCCAAGGATTCTCAGGATATGGCCAAGGCGAAAAAGGCGACCCCCAAGAAGGCGGCTGCTGGTAAGCAAGCGAAGGCCGCGTCGCGAAGCACCAAGGCGGGCGCCGGCAAGCCCATGACCAAGAGTCAACTGTTGACCAGCCTCAGCGAGCGGACCGAGCTGAGCAAGAAGGATGTCGGCGACGTCCTGCAAGCCCTGGAAGAACTCGTCTCCGAGCAGCTTCAAGATGGTCCGGGCGTGTTCGTCATCCCGAACCTCGTCAAGATCAAGAAGGCCGAGACCAAGGCGATCCCCGCCGGCGAGCGACCGATCCCCGGCCAGAAGGGTGTCACCAAGTGGTATCCGGCCAAGCCGGCCAGCGTGAAGCCCAAGGTGCAACCGCTCAAGCGGCTCAAGGACGTTGTCCGCGGCGAATGAGCCGCTGAGCCCAGGGCCGTTGCATCGGCGTCCCACCGAGCCGCCACGGGTGAGCCCAACCGCCGCCCGTTCGTCTCCCGGGCCGCTCGGCGATCCACCACGCTCCGGGAACGGGCCCACGATGCCCGTTCCCGGAGTCCTGTGAGCTTGCGCCCCGGTTTCGCCTACGATTGCCGTGCGGTCGTTGGTGACCCAACCCAAGCCCAGCGACTGGTTTGCGGTGAGCTAGGCCGACTGCGTGGCTTAGGCCGCATCGCGGTGGGTGTTGTGGACCAACCACCAGTCGTAATCGCGACGGCGTTCGGGGTTGCTGAGAATCCGATAGGCCGCCGTCACCGCCTTAAAATCGGCCACCTTCTCGGGATTGTTCGGAAACAGGTCCGGATGGCAGCGAAACAGCGCGCGACGGTAAGCCGCGGCAATCTGGGCCTGGGCGGCGGTGCGGTTCAGGCCGAGGACTTGGTAATGCGTCCGACGGGTCACGGCGGCGCTCCTCTGGGCGATGTGTCAATGGTGCAAGTCTTAAGTGTGGACACCGGCCAGGCGAGGTCGCGCGGCGACATCACCACCGGCACCCGTTAAGATCGGCTTCGCGGGGGTGCAAGATTGGGGGCAAGGGGACCGACCCGCTAGAGTTCGCCCAATTGGCAACTCGCCCGTAACAGCCACCAGCCCACCGCGGGGCGTTGGCCTCACTCGGATGTGGAACGCGAACCCGCTCACCTGGCGGATCAGGCCCGACCGCCCCAGTTGCCGAGATCCCCGCCGTGCCGGCCCCTCCGCCTGAAAATCTCCACGAAACACCGCTGGCACCCAGCTTGGGGCGGCTCTCGGCCCTGGCCATTGTTGTGGGCGCGGTCATTGGCAGCGGCATCTTCATCATTCCCAACACCGTGGCCGACCAGACCGGCGGGCACTTGGGGTTGATCCTCGGCCTCTGGCTGGCCTGTGGATTGGTCAGCCTCTGCGGGGCCCTGACCCTGGCCGAATTGGCCTCGATGCTGCCCAAGGCCGGCGGAACCTACATCTATCTCCGCGAAGCCTACGGCCGGCCCGTTGCTTTTTTGTGGGGCTGGGCCGAGTTCTGGGTCATCCGCAGCGGCGGCATTGCGGCGCTGGCCGCCGGAATGATGATCTCGCTGCGATTTCTGGTGCTCGATCTGACGGGCGTCCAGCTCAGTCGCACCAGCGAGGCCTGCGGCGCCGCCGTGGTGATCCTGCTACTGGGGATCATCAACGGGCTCGGGACCCATTTCGGCGGCCTGGTCCAACAGGTGACGACCTATTTCAAAGTCGGCTTTGTGGCCCTGTTGGCTGCGCTACCGCTGTTGGCCCTGGCGGGCGAACCGGTCCAGCAGGCCAGTTGGCTGCCGCCGGCCCAAGCCGTGGAGCAATCGGCCTTCTGGCTGGGGATCGGTGGAGCCCTGTTTGCCATCATGTGGGCTTATGACGGCTGGGGCAATCTCGGGGTCGTGGCCGAGGATCTGCACGAACCTAGCCGCACCATTCCCGTGGCCTTGATTGGTGGCGTGATCGCCCTGACGGTGCTGTACACCTTGGTCAACCTGGCCTATCACCTCACCTGGAGCGCCACGCAAATCGCCGGCAGCGGCGCACCCGGCGTCGAGGTCGGCGCGGTGCTGTTGGGACACCTGGGCCTGAGTTCCGAACTGGGCCGCGCGGTGATGAACGGCGTGGCGAGGGTGGCGGTTTCGGAAAAGCGTAGCAGGCCTTGATAATAATCGAGCGCGATGTCCAGCCCCTGCGAGCGGAACAGCACCCATCCGACGCAGACCAAGTGGAAGGTGATAAACACGCACAGGATGCGCGCTGGCAGCGATGGTATCGGCGCGCGCAGCTTGACGGCCACCGTGGCGACGAGCTTCAGCTCCGGCATCCTCGAGGGCCTCAAAATCTGGCAGG
>JBJHDE010000261.1:0-7540 GCA_050486385.1 Planctomycetales bacterium
ATGGTACACAGGTCCTCGGGCCGCATGTGGCCCTTGGAGATCATCGTCGGCGTACACAGAATTTCATTGTCGCCCAGACGATAACTGATGTTGCCATCAAACCCGGCGGCAAAACCCCGTTGCCACATCCGTTGCCCGATGTCGCATATCTGGCGTCGAATTTTGAAGGGGTTGACCATCACCGACTCATTATCACGCGTTCGAAACACCGCGGTGGCTGACCATCACTCAAACAATTCCACATCGTCCAACAAGGCCGCGATATAACAATCCACCGGCTTCCGCTGGGGGGCAAAGGGCTGGGCGGCCTCGCGACCATCGCTGACCGCGACAAGCTGACCGGCCCCAGCGCCCAGATCGTCCCAGGCCACCAGCATCTCGCCCTGCGGCGCCTGGTCGCCTTTCAATTCGTCCAGCTCATAGGGAATCACCAAACGCAGGCTGGCCGCCGTGAAACTGGGATGCGCGCGGGCCAACGTCACGGTCCCGACGGTTTGGGCTATTCGCATGACGAGCCGCCTCCCGCTTGCGAGGTCGACTTGCAGCCACACCCGCACTTCGACTTGGCCGGGGGCGCTAACTCCGCGGGCGCCGCCTGAGCGCCGGCCTGCCAGAAAGCCCGGACCAGTTGCCCGCCGGCGAACACGCCCAGCCGTGGCACATCGACCACCAGCAGGTTGGCGCCCACCTGGGCCGAGGCCCGTTGCAACTCGTCGAGGCTCGTCGGGGCGATCGCCCGCAACGCCTGATGGCGATTCGCCAGGCAGAGGGCCAGGGCGGCTTGATCGGTCAGCAGCACCGCCAACGGATGTTCGGCGTCGAGCCGCTCGGCCAGTTCGCGGACCGCCGCCACCGGCGTCGCGGGCGACAACAGCGCGGCGGCTGGGATCGCCCGTTCCACGTGAGCCAGCATCCCCGCCCGCCACGGCGTGTCGCCACCACTGGCGACCAGCAGCCGAGGCCCTTGCTTGACCGTGCCCGCAGCCACGGGCTGGCCCCGCTCGACCCGGATGCCGCGTTGGGCCAGCACATCGCGAGCGGCCGGTGTGAGAATCGCGTCGGGGCGAACCACAATCGAACTGGGCGAACCACTCAACGTCTCGAGACTGGCCAGCGTGACCACGCGATCGGTCAAGCCCTGCCCAGCGGCAAACGATGGTCCAGCGGCGAGCGATGACTCAGGGGTAGTGGCCGATCCGCGCAAAGCCCCATTCGCCGACAACGTCGACTCGCGGACCAGTCGCTCGACGACGGTCCGCACCACGGCTTCCAGTTCGCTCGGGGCCAGGGTCATCAGTCGCGGACTCCAATCGTGCTCCAGCGGACGGGCGTGGTGTCCGAGCGGACCAACTCGCGGACCGCGCGGCCATCGCTCGACACAATCACATGATCGCCCCGCCCGGCCCCCAGCGAGTCGACCGCCACCAGCGGCATGCCATCTGGCGAGACACCATCGGCCAGCAGCGGTTGCAGAATCAACAGCTTCTGCCCCACCAGTGACGTGTGCTTCACCGTGGCGATGGCTCGTCCGATGACGCGGGCCAGTTGCATAGCGAGAAATCCTGAACGAGAAGTCATTTCAAGGCGACGATCAATGAACCCCAAACTCACGCACCCGCGATTCTCATGACGGATGGCCAATGATCCGCAAGTCGTCAATCAACGAGCAGCGGCGTTCGCGAGTGAAGGTCAGCGGCGTGGTCACGCCTTCGCCCGTGGGCGTGGCGATGGAAAACGACAGGTAGCCCTCACCGCCCAGCCCCAGGGCCGCCATGCAGGGACCGTTTTTCACGAACAACGTGGTGTCCAATGCTCGGGCCATGCGGGTCATGGCCTCGACGTTGCGGCTGTGAATCATGGCCGTGTGGCGGTAACCGTGTTCATAATGCCGGGCCTTGTCGATGGCCTCGTCGACATCGCGGCAACGCACGATGGGCACGAAGGGCATCATCTGCTCGACCGGCACGAAGGGGTTGTGCTCGTCGGTCTCGGCAAACAGCAACTCGGTCTCGCGGGGGACACCGCGGCCCACGGCCTGGGCCAGCACCGCGGCGTCCTGCCCGATGAATTCCTTAGCGGCCACCTGCTTGGTTCGGCCGCCGCCGGCATCGACGCTGGTGATAGCCTGATTGGTCAGCCGGGCGACCTCGGGCTGCGAGAGCCGCACCGCCCCGGCCCGCTCCAGCTCGCGCATCAGTGGTTCCACAATCGAAGCCACGGCAAACACTTCTTTTTCCGCGATGCACAACAGGTTGTTATCATAACTGGCCCCTTGAATGATCGAGCGAGCCGCCCGGGCCAGGTCGGCGGTCTCGTCGACCACCACCGGCGGATTGCCCGGCCCTGCCACAATCGCCCGCTTGCCGCTATTGAGGGCCGCTCGGGCGACGGCCGGACCGCCGGTGACGCAAATCAGGGCGATATCGCGATGGGCGAACAGGTCGTTGGCGGTTTCCAACGTGGGTTCGGCAATCACGCAGATCAGGTTGCCAATGCCAATCGCCTGGCGAATGGCCTGGTTGAACCGTCGCACACCCTCGACCGCCACCTCGCGGCCCGACGGATGCGGATTGACGACCAGCGTGTTGCCAGCGGCAATCATGTTGACCGCGTTGCCGGTGATGGTGGGCAACGAGTGCGTCACCGGCGTAATGGCCCCAATCACGCCGAACGGCGCATGTTCAATCACGGCCAAACCGCGGTCGCCCGTGAACACCTCGGCCTTCATGAACTCCACGCCCGGGGTCTTCTCGCCCAGTGTGCGGAGCTTCTCAATCTTGTGCGGCAGCTTACCGATCTGGGTCTCGTTCATCTCCATGGTGCCGAGTTCCTCGGCCTGCTCGATGGAGATGCGACGGATGCAGTCGATCGCCTTGCGGCGGCCTTCCACTCCGGCGGCGGTGAGCTGATCGAAGGCCTCGCGGGCGGCGGCCACCGCCGCGTTGACATTGTCAAAAATGCCATCCCCCGACGAGCCGCGGGTCGCCGGCACGGTGCGAACCGCGTGGCCGTTCGACTTATTCGGATTCAACTCGGCCAGCACCTGCTGGACGACATTGCGAACCAGTGTTTCATTGAGTTGCATGAACGACCTCACTCAGTGATGATGTCGGGCTCTCCGCATGAGAGAGACCTGTCGCGTTGTGTCTCAAGCGTTCGGATGGTGGTTGCGAATACTTTCCGCGAGCCGGCCATCCCGTTGTATTTCTCGTCACTCCACACCGCTGGCAGGCGGCGCAGTTCACGATTCTTCCGTGTCGCCGTTGTCACGCCGGCCATAAACCTGGGCGTCGCCCACCTGGACCCGGTCGACAATGCCCACGACCACCGTATCGATCGGCAAATCGCGGGTCTCGGGCGTCAGCCTGGCGCTGGAGCCTTGCGTGATCAGCACGAACTCGCCGACACCGGCCCCCAGCGTGTCGACAGCCACGAAGGTCCGCCCGGTGGTCTGCAATCGTCGGCGGTCGGGCTGTTCCACCCGGAACGGCTCGACCAGCAGGAGTTTCTGTCCCACCAGCGAACCCAGTTTCTGGGTGGCCACCACATGGCCAGTCACTCGGGCAAGGAACACGGGCTCACTCCTCCAAGGCCGCTTGGGTCTGCCGGGCAACGACCAACTCTTCATTCGTCGGAACCACCCACACCTCGGTGCGGCTGGTCGCCGCGCTGATCCGGCCCTCGTCGGTGGTGTTGGCGTTGGCCTCGGCGTCCAGCACAATGCCCAGTTCTTCTAAACCGGCACACACCGCGGTTCGAATTGCTCGGCCCTTTTCACCAATGCCGCCCGTGAAGGCAAGACAATCCAGCCCGCCCAGTTCCACCAGGTAAGCGCCCAGATAATGCCGCACGTTGGCCACGTACACATCCAAGGCCAACTGGGCCCGCGCATGGCCTTCACTCGCGGCCTGTTCCAAGTCGCGGACATCGCCCGAAATGCCGCTCAGCCCCAGCAAGCCGCTGCCGGTGGCCAACAGGCTGAGCAGTTCGTCCAGGTCGCGACCCGATTGTTCTTGAATAAACATCAGAGCAAACGGATCGAAATCGCCACAGCGATTGTTCTGGGGCAGACCGGTCTGGGGACTCATGCCCATGCTGGTGGCCACGCTTTGACCATTCTTGATGGCACACAGCGAACTCGAACCGCCCAGATGACAGGACACCAGCCGCAACGAGTCGCGGCCCAACAATTCACTCACCCGGCCGGCGATATAACGATGGCTCGCCCCGTGAAATCCATACCGCATCACTCCGTACTGCTCGGCCCAATCGTAGGGGCAGGCGTAGTAACGATTCCGCGGCGGGATCGACTGATGAAACCCCGTCTCGAAGGCCGCCACCAGCGGTGTGTCGGGCAAGGCCGCCGCAAGCTGACGCATGGCCGCGACATAAGGCGGATTGTGGGCAGGAGCCACGGCCGAGAGCCGCTCCATCTCGTTGAGCAGTTCGTCGGTCACCCGCTGCACGCCCGAGAACCGCCCGCCGTGAACGGCTTTGAAGCCGATCGCGGCCACCTCGCTGGCCTCGGCCAGGCAACCGGTTTCAGGATGCGTGAGCTGTTCTAAACAGCGTTCAACCGCCACACCGTGATGCGGCACCTCGGCGGTCAGGTGTTCGTTGCGACCGTCGATTTCCACCTGGCAGGGGCTCTCGGGCGAGCCGATCCGTTCGACCGAACCGCGGGCCATCTGCCGCTGGTCGTGCATGTCGAACAGCCGGTACTTGAAGCTCGTACTGCCCAGGTTGGCGACCAAGATCTTCATGCCACTCCTCGGAGAAGGATCTCGAATTCCCGCAACGCACCCATCCGTTGCCGCGAAGTTCCACGACGCAGTGTTCCACGACGCAACCCACTCGCCTTGTTCAGGACAGATAGGCCTTGACGATGCCCTCGGCGGGGCGGGGGATCACGTGGCTGGCGATGAGTTCGCCAATCGAGCTGGCGGCCGAGGCCCCCGCGTCGACGGCGGCCCGCACGCTGCCCACATCGCCCTGCACCACGGTGGCCACAAAGCCGCCGCCAATCTGCACCTGCTTGATGATCTTCACGTTCGCGGCCTTGGCCATCGCGTCGGTGGCCTCGACCAGGGCCACCAGGCCCCGAGTTTCAATAATGCCAATGGCGTCTTGCATGGGTCCAACTCTCGAAAGTATGTCTGTTCAATAGAAGCACGGGGACACGGATTCGCCTTCACACCACAATAAGCACCGACGGCCGCCAACGATGTTTCGTGACACGTTTCAAGCCTGACCAGACCGCCAGCCCGGTCGCACACGGATGGACAAGCCACCGGTGCCACTCGAAGTGTCCTTCCTCTACGTTCGTGGGAGTCAACAGCTAGCCGATCACTTGGCCGAGCCGGCGCTGCCCTTGCCCTTGGGTTGGGGCAGCACGATGCTGGTTTCTTCATGGGGTCGTGGAATGACTTGCACGCTCATCACCTCGCCAATGCGGCTGGCGGCGGCGGCTCCGGCATCGGTGGCGGCCTTCACCGCGGCCACGTCACCGGTCACAAATGCCGACACAAACCCACTGCCAATGCTCCGCCAGCCGAGAAACTCGACATTCGCGGCCTTGAGCATCGCGTCGCTGGCTTCCACCAACACGGTGAAGCCCTTGGTCTCGATCATGCCTAACGCTTGTGACATCGTCTGAGTCCTTCAAGTAAGTGAAAACACCGCACCGCCACCATCGCGGATTCACGGGTGAACAACAGATCCCTCACCGATCAACGCCTAGCCCATCCCCCTAGCGGGACGATGGCTCAGGGCTTGATCAACGACACCCGCGTGGCCGCTTCCAGGTGGCAGGCGTTGCCTTCATCGGTGTCGATATGAACTTCCAGCTTGCTGGTGGCATCGGCCCGCACCAGCAAATCTTCAAACACGGTCGTGCAACCGGCACTCTCAATCCGCAGGTGCATCCGGTCGCCATTGGCCACGCGGTAGTAGCGGGCGTGGTCGTGATTCATGTGAACGTGACGCTCGGCACGGATCACACCTTCGTTGAGTTGCAGCACCCCGGCCGGGCCCACCAGCACGCATCCCGGTGAGCCGGCGATATCGCCACTGCGACGCACCGGGGCTTCGATCCCCAAGCTGATGGCGTCGGTGTAGGCCAATTCCACCTGGCAGTGCGAACGGGTCGGCCCCAAGACGCGCACGTTGGGCAGCACACGGCGGCGGGGCCCCACGACCATCACCGTCTCTTCGGCGGCGTAAAAGCCGTCCTGATACAGCGCCCGCATGGGCGTCAACGTGCGACCTGGACCGAACAGGGTTTCCACGGCCTCGTCGCTGAGGTGGCAATGACGGGCCGAGATACTGACCACCAGGTTGGGCTCGCCCGCGGCCGACGGGGGAGTCCGCCGCACATCGGTGGCCAGATGCTGGCGAACCAGATCGCGAATGAGTTGCTCCAAGGGCTCGGCATGGGCAATCACGATTCTGCCTCCGGGCCAGGGCCAACGTCGGTGGGGGCCAGCGTCAGGGCCACGCCGGCGGCATGGATGCGGCTCCGCCAGTCTTCGCTGAGGCGATCGTCGACCACCAAACGGCTGACATCGCCCAAGCCACACAGATAGGCCAGGTCCTGTCGCCCGAACTTGGTGCTATCGACCAGCACGAGCGTCTCGTCGGCTGCACGGATCATGGCTTGTTCGGTTTGCACCAGTAAAAGGTTGCTGTTGTACAGGCCGCCCTCGGTGATGCCGGCGGCACTCAATACGGTTTTGCGGACCCGCAGGTCGGCCAGCATCTGCTCGGCCGCGGGCCCCAGCGTCACGCCGGTCCGCGGATAGACATAGCCGCCCAGGACCACCAGGTCGCTGGTCGGGTCACTGGCAAACAAGTTGGCAATCGGCAACGAGTTGGTGACGATCTGCAAGCGTCGTCCGACAAGCCGTTGGGCCAGTTCGTAGGTGGTGGTTCCGCCGTCGATCAGGATCGTGTCGCCATCGTCAATCAGGTCGAGCGTGGCCTCGGCGATGCGGCACTTCTTCTCCCACTGGGCGGGTTGCCGTTCGCTGAACGGTGGCAGCCGGGGGGCCGATCCCACATAGAACACGCCCCCGTGGGTCCGTCGGGCCTGCCCCGCCCGTTCGAGGTGATCCAAATCGCGGCGGACCGTCGACTCGCTCACCTCCAGGACCTGGCACAGCTCGGGCAGCGAGGCGAAGCCCCGACCACGCACGAGTTCCAGTAGCCGTTCGCGACGTTGTTCCACCAACAAACTCCGCCTCCCTTCGCCAAACCTCCTAGGTCGCGTCACAAGTATGCTTGAATTCCGCCACCGGGACAACAAACTTCTGAAAGATTTTTTTCATAATCCCTCACTCTTGCCCCGCTGGACGACGGAATTCCATCAGACAGGCGCCGCCGCTGAGCAGGCTCTTCGGCGGATCGAACCAGCAATGCCCAGCGGTCGGAGCTGTGCAAGAATAGGCCAATACGCGGGCGCAACCGCTGAAAAATCGCCGGCCCTCGCGAATCGGGGGCGACAAAGCCTTGCCCTACGGAGAGGGGAGACGGGACGTGCTAA
>JBJHDE010000262.1:0-7505 GCA_050486385.1 Planctomycetales bacterium
GCGATACCCTGGTCGAGCCCCTGATGCAACTGCTGATTGAGATCCGGGCCGAGTTGAGAAAGTCCAAGAACTATCAACTGGCCGATCAGCTTCGCAACCGGCTCACCGAACTGGGCATCACGCTGGTGGATCGTGCGACGGGCACCGAGTGGGAGCGCTCGGGCAAATGAGTGCTTGCCACTTGGTCCGCGGCGGTTGGTCTCGGCCTTGGCGGACCCAGGGACCCCTGGCCTCGGAGGGCTCGTGACCCAAGATCAAGAGTCGTCGCCTGCCGTCACTCAGGCCGCACACGCCTCACGGCCGCGCATTCTCGGCATCGATCCCGGTTTGAATATCACCGGCTACGGGGTGATCGAAGTGGTCGCCGGCGGCCCCACGCTCATCGAGGCGGGCGTGGTCCGGGGACGCAGCAAAGGTTCGCTCACGGCCCGGGTCCACGAGATTCACCAAGGCGTGGTCGACGTGATCGAGGCACTGCGGCCCACGGTGATGGCCCTGGAGCAGCTCTATGGGCATTACAATCGTCCACGGACGGCCATCCTGATGGGCCACGCCCGGGGCGTCATTTGCCTGGCGGCGGCCGAGTCGCGAATCAAGGTCGTGCATTATCCGGCCACCCGCATCAAGAAGATGCTGACTGGCAACGGGCATGCCCCCAAGGATCAGATGCAGCGGGCGATTCAACAACAATGGGACCTGCCCGAGCCGCCCAGCCCGCCTGACGTGGCCGATGCCCTGGCCGTGGCGCTGTGCCACTACTTTTTGCAACCCGCCTGGGTCGCCCTGGGCCGCACGACCTTGTAACGCTTGAGACGTGCCGGTGTTGAAACCCTCGACACGGCGGCATCGCGCCGTGTGACCGCTGGTCCGGCCATCCCCTGACCTTTTGAGAACCAATCGCATGATTACGAAGATCACGGGAACGCTCAAGCGCATGGACTTGGCGTGCGCGACCATTGAGGCCGGCGCATTTGAGTATGAAGTCCTGATCTCGAACCTGGTGCGGCAGCAACTTCAAGGTCATCTCGATCAGCAAGTGGCTCTGCACACGATTGAGTATCTCGAGGGAAACCCGGCCCACGGGCGGCTGGTGCCACGGCTGGTGGGCTTTCTGAGCGAGGTCGAACGCGACTTTTTTGAACTGTTTACCAGTGTCGATGGGATGGGCGTCAAGAAAGCCCTCAAGGCCCTGAGTCGCGAGGTCCGCGAGATCGCCACGGCCATCGAGCGGCAGGACTCGGCCTTGTTGTCCACTCTGCCCGGTGTGGGCGGGGCCATGGCCGATCGCATCATCGCCAAGCTCCGCCGCAAGGTCCCCCAGTTTGCTTTGATGGTCACCCGCGAGGCGGCTGGTCGCACCGCCGCGGCCGAACCCAGCCTGGTGGACGAGGCCTTCGCCGCCCTGGTGGCCGTCGGGCACACCCCCGGCGATGCCCAGCGGCTGCTGGATCAGGTGCTGGCCGGCAGAAAGAAGAAGTTCAAGGATGTGGAAGAACTACTGCTGGCCGTGTGGAATCAATCCTCCGACGAGGCCGAATGAACCAGCGGTAGCGCCAGGGTTCGCCGTTCACGATGGGATTGATAAATCGCCGTGAACAACTCGACCACGGCGCGGCCGTCCTGCCCGGTGGACAGGGGTTGGCGACCGGTCTGCACCGCCTGGCAGAACTCGTCGATTTGCAGGCGATGGTAATACGTGGTGGCGTCGTGTTGGCGGAAGGCCGCACGATCGTGCTCCTGAAACGCGGCCAATTGGTCGGCCTGGCCGGCCAGCGTCCACAGGTCGTTCAGTGGCGGTTCGTTGACACCGCCCTGCCCTGCAATGAATGTGGGGCCGGTGTCGGTCTCGCTGCCGACTGAGCCGCCGTTGGCTCCGTGAATATGAATCTTGGAATAAATCCCCGGTTGCTGCGAAAGGCTGACCAGGATCGAACCGAGACCGCCAGACCGAAAGCGTAACGCGGCGACGGCCGTGTCTTCGACTTCAATCGTCGGGTGATTCAAGTTGCCCCACAGACCGGTCACCTCGGCCACGGGGCCCATGAACCATAATAGTAGGTCCAGGTGGTGGGGTGATTGGTTCACCAGCACGCCGCCGCCCTCGGTGCTCCAGCGTCCCCGCCAGGGATCCGATTCGTAATAGGCGGCGTCCCGCCAACTGTACATCAACACCAGGCCCAGCACGGGTTGCCCCAAGCCGCCAGCATCCACGGCCCGCCGCATGCGCTGAATGGGTTCGTAAAAGCGCCGCTGGCTGACCACGCCCAGGGTCGCCCCGTGGGCTTCGGCGGCAGCCAGCATCAGGTCGCAATCGGCCAGGCTGGCGGCCAGCGGTTTCTCCACCAAAACATGAACGCCGCATTCCAGGGCCGGCACCGCGGCGGCCGCATGCAGTGGGTGCGGCGTGGCCACAATCACGGCATCGACGCCGAAGTTCAGCATCTGGCCCACATCGTCGAAGGCCCGGCCATCGTAGCGCTGGGCCAGGGCCTCGGCCCGCTGGCCATCGGCATCGCAGAAGGCGACCATCTTGCCCCAGGTCGACTGGTGGGCGGCCGCGGCGTGAACGCCGCCAATTTTCCCACAGCCGATCAGACCCAACCGCACGTTTGCACGCTTCATGAAAGGCTCTCGATGCCGACGGAATCCACCTGCCAGGGAGTCTGGCCGCCGCCGGTTATCGGCCGATGCCGGCCGGTTTGCAACACGCCGAGGTTCAGTCCAGCACGGGCAAGAGCGCTTGCGGATTCAGGCTGCCACTGCGGAAGCCTTCAAGATCGAGCGTCACAAAGCGAAAGCCCAGCTCCCGCAGGCCGGTGACCAATGCCCGCCGGGTGTCGGCGTCAATCAACTGGGCCAGGCACTCGGCCGGGACTTCAATCCGCGCCAGGTCGTCGGCATGGTGCCGCACCCGCAGTTCCCGCAGACCCAGCCGGCGGAGCAATTGCTCGGCCGCGTCCACGCGGCGAAGGCGTTCGGGCGTGACGGCCAGCCCGTAGGCCAAGCGGCTGCTCAGGCAGGGCGTGGCGGGTTTGTCCCACACGGGCAGTTCCCACAACGCGGCGATCTGGCGGACCTCGGCCTTGGACAATTCGCACTCGACCAAGGGACTACGCACATTCCAAGCCGCCGCCGCCTGATGGCCAGGACGATGATCGCTGAGGTCGTCGACCACCGTGCCGTTGAAGATCACGGCAAAGCCCAGCTTGTCGCCCAGCCCGGCGATGCGGCCGTAGAGTTCGTCCTTGCAATGGAAGCAGCGGTCGGCCGCGTTCCGGACGTACAAGGGGTTGGCAAACTCGTTGGTGGCCAAGGTCACAAAGCGGATGCCGAGACGCTCGGCCAGTTGCTCGGCATGGTCGCGTTCGCCGGAGGCCAGACTGGGGCTCTCGGCCAGGATCGCCACGCAGCGCCCGGGTTGGGCCCGCACCGCGGCGGCGGCCACCACGGCGCTATCGACTCCGCCCGAGTACGCCACGGCCGCCGGAGGGGCATTCCGCAGCAGGTCGAGCAGCCGATCAAGCTTCGTGGAGATTTCGGGAAGCAGCATCCGCATCCGAACCGGGGCGAGGATTCAAGAAGGCAACCTGGCAGGGGCCTCATCGGGTGGCGAGGCACCGATCCGCCGACAACCTGGTGGATTATAGCAATTCCCGCGCCCGCGTCAGGTTGGCGGGCGGTTGTCAGCGGTTGCCGCCTTCGCTTAGAATCCGCACGCCTTTGGGGCCAGGCCCTGGCTCCGTGGCGCTGTGTCCACGTCGACTTTGTTCCTCCAACCGAACACACCCATGACCGAGCGCACGCTCGTACTGCTGAAACCCGACTGTGTCCAACGCCGGCTGATGGGCCGCATCCTCACCCGCTTTGAGGATAAGGGGCTCAACCCGATTGCCCTGAAGCTGCTGCGGGTGACCCCCGAGCTGTCGAAGCAGCACTATGCCGAGCACGTGAGCAAGCCGTTTTACCCGTCGCTTGAGGAGTTCATCACCAGCGCGCCGATTGTGGCCATGGTGCTGGAGGGGCTCGAGGCGATTCGCGTGGTTCGCGACATGTTGGGGGCGACCAACGGCTTGAAGGCTGCCGCCGGCACCATTCGGGGCGATTTTTCGAGCAGCCGGCAGATGAACCTCGTGCATGCTTCGGACGGTCCCGAGGCCGCCGCTCGCGAAATCGCGCTGTACTTTGCCGACAACGAGCTGCATCCCTACAGCCCGGTGCTGATCGATTCGTTCCGGGCTCCGGACGAAGGCTGAGCGTCGGTCCTCAACGCAGGGCGATCCACAGCAACAACATCACGACGGCCGCGGCGACGGGAATCATCCACAATAGCCACCCGGGCAGTCCTTCGCTGGCCGACGGCTCGTGGCTGGTGGCGGGCTGGGCTGACGCGGCGGCAATACGCTGAGGGACCGCATCGGCCGACCTCGGCTGCGCCGGGTGGGTTGCTGGAGTGGCCGAAGGTGTGTGTTGGGGAACCATCACCGGTTGTGGAGGGGCGTGAGACTCCATGGTTGAGGGGCCGGCACCGTCGGCCCAGGCAACCGGCTGGGCCTGGGTTGGCTGCGATCCCACCCCGGTGGGCTGAGCCACGGTCTGCGGTGTGACCCCCGGATCCCGCTTGAGGGCGCCACGTGGCGGCATTAGGCCATTGCCCTGCACTGGAGTTCTGCCTTGGCCGGTGTTTGGGGATGGGGTCGAGCCGTAAGCTTGGGCTGAGCTTGGGGCCGTTGCCGCGTTGTTGGGCGTAGGGGCCCGAGCTGGATCGTCGTCGGCGGGCGTCGTCGCTGTCGAATCCCCCAGCCCCGAGAATGCCGCCAGTCCGGCTCCCTGGGTCACCAGCTTCTGCCACCGCTCGACCAGATCGCTGGACAGCGAGTTTTCGCGTTCCAGCTCCAACTTGGTGACCCGCTCCATGCCCTTGACCTTGGCCCACACGTTCAGCCGTCCGTTGGTGCCATACTCGTAGGTCACCAGAATGCGGGTGCCTCCGGGCAGATCGCCGGGCAGGTCGCGGATGACGGTTTTGCCAATGGGCGTGCATTCGGTGGGGACCGAGCTTTCGCCTTCCAGGACCTTGACCACCACGCTGGTCTGACCGGCCTGGCGGGTGACAAATCGCTCGGTCTTGCGGGCCGGAAGGGGGGTGTTGCGGGGGATGATGATGTTGTTGCACCGTCGCCCGGACTGAGAATCGATGCCCTCGATGCCCAGCGAGTGCGAATTGACATTGGTGACGCTGAACCGCGGCTGGTTGGGGCTGTCCTCGGCGCTGTCGAGCAAGAAGCGGGCGTACAGGGCGGCCCCGCGAGCCACGGCCTCGTCGGGATTGACTGAGTGATCGGGCACAATCCCGGTGCGGTCGGCCAGCATCTCGGCCACCATGGGCATGCGGGTCGAGCCGCCGACCAGCAAGATCCGCGAGAGGTCCTTCCATTGCAAACCGGCAGTTGTCAGCAGTTGCCGGGTGACGTAAGCGGTGCGCTCCAGCAGGTGGGCGGTGTCTTCCTCGAACTCGTCGCGGGTCACGCGGTGCTCGGTCTCGATCCCCGAGTAGGTCACGCGGATGGTGGCGGCATTCCGTGCGCTCAGGGTGTGCTTGGCCTCTTCGCAGGCGGCAAACAGGCGGCTGCTGGCCAGCGGGTCCTGCCGAGGATCGGGCCCCTGCGAGCGAATGAAGGCCTCGGCCACGCGGTCCACCAGGCAGCTATCCCAGTCGCGGCCGCCGAGCTGCATATCGCCATCGGTGCCGATGGTCCGCAGGTCGCCATCGGAGAGTTCGATGATGGTGACGTCAAAGGTCCCTCCACCCAGGTCGTAGACCAGGATGTTCATCGTCTCGCGTTCGTTGACGGTCGCTTTGTCGCCCAGCGAGATGTAGCCCAGGTGCTCGCCAAAGGCCAAGGCGGCGGCGGTGGGTTCGTTGACGATGTCCAGCACTTCGATCCCCGCGATTGCCGCGGCATCGACGGTCGCCTTGCGACGCGGTTCGTCGAAGAAGGCCGGGACCGTGACCACCGCCCGCACCGGATCGCCGGCGACATCGACCAGGTCGTTGCGGAGCTTGCGGAGGATGTAGGCCTGGATCACTTCGGGGGGAAGATGGCGACCGGCGATGGGCTTGCTGAAGAACGGCTTACCCATGTCGCGTTTGGCGAGTTCCGCCAAGCGGTCGACGGCGTAGACCCCCAGCCGCTTGGCTTCGCGGCCCACGATGACCCGTTCGTCCTCGAAGTAGGCGACCGAAGGGGTTTTGAGGTCGCCCTCGGCATTGGGGACGATCCGGCTCCGATTCTGGTCATCGACTTGGGCGATGGCCGAATAGGTGGTGCCGAGGTCAATGCCAATGGCAGGCTGCGAGGTCATGAAGCCGAGTTCGCCTTGCAGGAACTTGTTGGAGGTCGACGAAACCGCGATTCAAAGAAAATCGTTCGAGGTCGCCCGCGACCCCGAACCAGAGAACTTGGCACACACCGCCACGGCCCCCAGGCATCAGAACGTTGCCCCGCCAGGAAAAACGTGAACGGCCGGTGAACCCTCAAGAATACACCACAACCAGGGGGACCGTCACGGTCAGTTCGTCGCAATGTTCTCTAGTTTACCAACCGGGAGGCGGTTGCGCCGCCAAACATGGGGCGAGACTGGTCGGAAAGTGACCAATCCGGTCGCCCGGCTGCTTGTTGGGTGGGCAACGGCTGTTCAATTCGCGACCTCGCCGATCGGGGGGCGAGCAGAAGCTGGGGTCAGCCCTCTAGGTGTAACTGCGTTTCGGAAAGGAAAGTTACGGCGAACCCAATTTCTTGGGGGCGTGTCAGTTGGGCGAAGCGGCGTGTTGTGGCACGCGAATTGCCGCGTCGGGAGGCTCTGGGTCGCAAGAAGGTTTTGCCAAGGTGCTCCCCTCGAATACGGTCATGATCTGCCCCCCCGAATCTCTGGGGCATAGGCCGGGGACCTGCCAATTCTGGTGCGGCATTTTGTGCTTTTGTCGTTGAGTTTCCGCCTATGCCACCTTACCATTGTGGGCGACACGGAGTTCCAGACTGTGGCCATAAGGAGATGCCGTTGAGCGTCAACCTGATTTACTTTGTTCAGGAGTGCCCCACCTGCGGCCGGAAGCTGCAGGTCAGTGTCGAGTATTTAGGTCGAAAGGTTGCCTGTCAGCACTGCGGCGGCGTCTTCGTCGCCCGCGACCCCTCGCAACCGGTTGTTGCCGCCGAAGAGAGTCCCGCCGAACTGCTTGAGCGACGAGTCGCCGCGGTTCTCGGTGATCCTCGCATAGCCCAGCACGCCGGGTGATGTCAGGTTGAATTGATCGCTCGATCCCCCCTGCGAATGGCCCTCACCACGTTCGCCGGGTCGGATGCACTCCCCGCGGGCCGCTCCTCCCCGCAGCTCCCAAAACCTGAGCAACATTGTCGCAGCCCCTGGAATCCCGCGTGGTTCCAGGGGTTGTTGGCTTCTGTGACCTCAGGGGTCGGCTATAATTCTCGGGGAGGCACCCCCACAAC
>JBJHDE010000263.1:0-7504 GCA_050486385.1 Planctomycetales bacterium
GGAGTCGACAGCCTGTTGGTCGGCGATAGTCTGGGCAACGTGGTTCAGGGGCGGAGCACCACCCTGCCGGTGACCCTGGAGCAGATGATCTACCACGGCGAGATGGTCGTCCGCGCTACGCGGCGGGCCCTGGTGGTGGTGGACCTGCCCTTCGGCACCTTCCAATTGGGGGCCAGCGAGGCCGTTCGCGCCGGTGTGGCCGTCGTCAAGCAAACCGGCTGTGCGGCCGTCAAGATTGAGGCCACCGCCGAGCAGGCCCCCGTGATCCGCGCGCTCACGGGAGCCGGCATCCCCGTGGTTGGCCATTGCGGCTACCGTCCGCAGGCGGTCCACCAGGCCGGTGGAAAAATCGTGCAGCGCGATGCCGCCACCGTGCTGGCCGACGGTCGCGCCGCCCAGGACGCCGGGGCGGTGGCCCTGGTGTTGGAATGCGTGGCCGATGAGGTCGCCGCCGAAGTGACCGCCGCGCTGAGCATTCCCACCATCGGCATTGGGTCCGGCGCCGGCTGCGATGGCCAGGTGCTGGTGACGCCTGACCTGCTGGGCCTGACCGAAGGTCCCCTGCCCAAGTTCGTACGCCGCTACGCCAACCTCCGCGAGTCGATTCTCGCCGCCGTCGAGCAATACGCCCACGACACCCGCGGCGGCACCTTCCCCTCACCCGGCGAAAGCTACCACTGAGCGTGGGTGCGAGTAGCCCGCCAACCGAGATCGGCCGCCGCAATTCCCTTCGCCCCAGGCTCCTCACGGCGCCGGCCACATCTGAACAGCCAGGTCCGCCAGGTGCTCGGACCGTTCGCGAATCTGATCGAAGCCGAACTCGGGATAGTCTTCCGCCAGCGATTGTGTCAGCACAATCCCCGACTTGCGATAGGCTTCCTTCTTGCGTTCGTAAGGATTGTTCGAGGCCCCGATATTCAAGCTTCCCGCAAACAGCGTCAGATTGCCGATCCGGCCAACGAACTTGGGATGCAACAACTCGGATCGTCGGCCGAGGTAACGGGGCCAGTCACCGAACTCGTCGCGAGCACGGCGGCTTTTGATCTTTTGAGGCATGATGTGCTCGACATGCACGGCCTCGGGACCATTGACATGCAACTCGGCGTGCGTGCCGTGATGCCGCATTTCAAACTGTTCCAGGATGTACCGAGCCCGATCAATCACGTTTGATGCGAAACTGTAATTCGCAAACTCTTCACGGAACCGTTCGTCGGACGGCGAGAATTCGCGATAAACCTCAATCACCTCGGGCAAAGGATTCTAACAATCCACGCCGCAAAGTCGGGCGTAGGCCGACTCTTTCTCATTGGATCGTTGCCGGCAGGTATGGCGACGCAGCATGAAGGCTTCGGTCAAGCGGAGAATTTCGGCAAGGTTGCGATCCGAGCAACCTCCGACCCGTAAGTACATGAAAAAGCCGTAGGTCTGCACCGACTTGATGAGCTTCAGGTTGCGGAGATGGTGATCAATCTGGGCCACCCCGGTTTCGCCGCGGACAATTTGCCCGTACGCCTCGGCACAGGCCACCAAATCGGTCAGGAAATCCGAGAAACTCACGCGATACTCGGTCTCCAGCGGTTCGAGTTCCATCTCGATCGGCTCCGACCGCTCGTCGGCTTCGTCCTCCAAGGCCTCGTCGACGTCCTCAGGGAGATCCTCGTCCACGTACCAATGTCGATCAGGAAGCGCTGACGCTTCGTTGACCCGCTCCATGAAAATTTTCTTGAAGTTGCGAATCACGAACGAAACCGTAATCCGCCGCCGTAACTTCGACGCCAAATACTGGCGAAAGAACGTTTCCGAGTTGACCCCATCCAAAGCTCGCACCAAATCTGCCCACTTGAGCCGCGCCAACGAAAGCGCATCGTTCCCAAACCGAGCCGCGTTGCCCAGCAGAAAATTCTTGATAATGTCCGTCGGACTCAGGCGCAGCCCACGATTATTGATCGTTTCAAACAGTTTGAACGCATCCTTGGCTTCGCTGACATCGAGCCGAATAACGATCGCCTGGTTCATCAGTCGATACAGAAACACCCCCAGGTCGCTCAAGCTCTGTTCGTGGACCCAGCCCCGCAACAAAGCAAAGGCATTCCGCAGATTCACGTTCTCCGGCTTACCAATGGATTCACGAGCAACGAATCGCTGAAACTCGGCAGCGTCGATCGAATCCAGGCAGATTTTGGGTAACGGATCGTACCCCAATGCCTTGGCCGTTAGGAGTCGGCTGATTTCCTGCGCGTCACTGACCTCGCCGTCATCCAGCAAACGATCGTTAATGCAATGTAATAAAATGCTGATCGTGGTTAAACGCTGCTGCCCGTCGACCAGTTCCAGCCGGTTCAAACCCGCCACATGCTGCCCCGTCAGACACACGATGCTGCCCAGCAGGTGGGTGTCGGTTCCATCGATCAGCTTGATGTCCTCGATCAACTCCCAGATTTGCTGTTTGTGCCAGGAGTAGCGGCGCTGATAGGCCGGCACGACGTACTGCTCGTTGGACGATCCGAGAAGCTGCGTGATTGTCAAGGACGTGGGGGTAATGATCATCGTTCCGAATGCTCCCTGACGGCTACCTGGAAATCCGCGACAACTCTGGTGGGCCCGTGTCCATACTGCATCCGATTGCCCGATGTGCCCCACCCCAATGTGGGTAGCCAATCCCGAGCAAAGACGAGGTTAGCACAAGCCTAGGCGGGGTGGTAGACGGGCGCCCACGACTTTCTGGCCACGGCATCGCGGACCTGCCGCCCCTCGTCGACTCGCTCTTCCCTCGGCTCCCTTTGGCGGATGCCCTTGCGGGCGTTATGCTGCCTGCGAGTGAGTCATGACCACCCGCGTTTCTTCTCCCGGGTAGGGCGACCGGTTGCGTCGCGTGAGCGATCGACATCAATACCGTTCTCTTCTGGATCGTCGGGGCCTCGTTGGCCATCAATGCCGTGGCCATGTGGCGGGTCAAACGCCTCCGCCGTTCGGCCTGGTGGTTCGTGCTGGTCACTCTGCTGGTTCTGCTGGTCGCCGGGGCCCTGCTGTGGCCCCGATATCACGGCTACGTGGCCGGGGCCGCCTGGCTGATGCTGGTCATGGTCCCGCTACTGCTGGTCCGCCTGCAAGGCTGGCTGATCGGCACCGGACGGCTTCGGCTGGCTTGGCTGGTGGCCCACCTCGCCCGCTTGCTGCATCCGGCCGACGGCTGGTGGCAACTGCCCAGACTGGTGCGGGCGATGGACCTCATCAGCCGCGGCCAACGCGATGCGGCCGCCAAGGTGCTCAATCACCTGGACGAATCGCACACCCCCATCGGCTGGGCCGCCAAGATCCATCTGTTCCGCCTCGACCATCAATGGACCAACCTTCGCGAGTGGGTCGAGCAAGAAGCCGCCCCCCGCGGCGGACTGGGCGAGTTCACCGTCGCCTTCAACTACCTGCGCGCCCTGGGCGAACTGGGCGACTACCCCGCCTTGATCCGGAGTTGGGCTCAGCTTGTCGAAAGCCCCAGCGAACTGGCCTCGCAACCCACCCACCGCCAAAGCCTGCGGATGCTTGTCCTGGCCTACTGCGGGCGGGTGGCCGCCCTGGAGCGGCTGCTGAACTCGCCAGGAGCCCCCAGCGATCCGAACGTCCGAGCCATCTGGCATGCCACCGCGCTGCAAGCCGCCAATCGCCTGGCCGAGGCCGAGGTGCGGTTGCTCAAACTGCTGGCCAGTGCCGATCCGCTGACACGGGTCTCCGCCGCCCGCCGGCTGAGCCATCCGGTACCGCTGGTTCCCGACGAATTGTTGTCGATTGAAGACAAGCAACTGCTGGCCCGCGCCGAAAACCCGCCCCTAGAGGAACGCCCGCACAACAGCCTGCACCATCCGCCCGCCGGCGTGCCGGTGCTGACATACACGCTGCTGTTGATGAACCTGACGATCTTTCTGTGGCTGGAGTTCTGGCTGCCGCTTGACTGGTTCTCGGAGGGGTTTGGCTGGGCGGGCGTGCTTTGGGAGGGCGGAGGCAGTCAAAGCGAGGCCCGGCTCCGCAGCTTTGGCGCCCTGATCATTCCCGTCGACGACTGGGCGACCCGCTGGCCCCGGGTGGTGACCGCCAACTTTCTGCATGTGGGCTGGTTGCATCTGATGATGAACAGCTTCGGCCTGTGGTTTTTTGGTCGATACCTCGAGCGGTTGCTGGGCTCGGTGCAGTTTCTGCTGGGCTACTTGGCATGTGGCCTGGGGGCGATGCTGGCGGTCTGCCTGCTGATGCCCCTCTGGACCCCCGACGACGGCCTGGTAGTGGGAGCCAGCGGTTGCGTCATGGGCCTGGTCGGACTGACCGCCGTCGTGAGCCTGCGGCTGTGGCGTCACCATCGCAGCGACACCGCCCGCCAGCAGGTGTTGATGATCGGCCTGCTGGTCGTGTTGCAGAGCCTGTACGACTGGTTCACGCCCCAGATCAGCGGAACCGCTCACCTCGCCGGCCTGCTGTTAGGCGTCCTCCTCGGCAGCCTCTTCGTCGTCAATTTCGAAGCCGACGAAGACCCCCACGACTGACGTTCAACACTCGGGCAACGCCAAGCCGTTCTTACGTCGCGACCGGTGGTATGCGGCCCGGTCCGAGGCGTGGAAAGGCAGACGCTCGTGGCACCCGAGGGCGATGCCGCCGCCGCTCAATTCTTCTTGTTGGCGCGGGCAACCGCCGCGGACCAGTCGGTTTTGCGGAGGCCGGGCTGGAGGTGGCTGGCCATGAGGTCGGCGCTGGTGCCGGGGAGGTCGGGGAGTCCGAGGATGTGGCCGAGTTCATGGCCGAGCACGGTGAGCAGATCGATGCGGCCGTCGAGATCCTCATCGGGCAGGGCCCAGCCGTAGCCGGCGGCGTCGATGTCGATGGTGATCCGGCTGCCGCTGGTCCAACCCAGCAGACTGCCCGACAGCTCGCCGACGCCAACGGTGACCGAGTTCAACAGTTCCAAACCGTTGGCGTTCAAGCCTTGCTGGCTCCACATGCCAATGGCCACCTGGAACACGCCGTGCAGCGTGCCGGTGTTCAGCACACTGGTCGTCGGTGTCGCGCTCGGGCCGCCGGCCACATGCAGCGGCGAACCAACCACGGCGTTGCTGGCCACGCGGACGCCGCCCGTGAAGTTGCTGGCGAAGGCAAAGTAACTCGCCAGCGGTGCGCCGCTGGCGCCACTGAAGGCCCGCACATGCGGACCGCCACCGGGTCCGGCTCCGGTGATGATATCGGCATGGCCATCGCCGTTGACATCCCCGGCGGCCACGTTCACACCACCGGCGAAGGCGGGGTTGTAGGCAAAGAAGCTGTGCAACTGGCTGCCATTCTGACCGCTGATGACCCGCACATGCGGACCACCACCGGCGCCCGCCCCGGTGATGATATCGGCATGGCCATCGTCGTTGACATCGCCGGCGGCCACATTCACACCACCGCGGAAGTTGGGACTGTAGGCGAAGAAGCCCATGAGTTCGCTACCGGTCTCGCCGCTGAAGACGCGGACATGCGGGCCGCCGCCCGGTCCGGCCCCGGTGATGATATCGGCGTAGCCATCGTTGTTCACATCGCCGCCGGCCACACTCACGCCGCCGCGGAAGTTGGGATCATAAGCGAAGAAGCTGTACAACGAGCTGCGATCGAAGCCGCTGAACACCCGCACGTGCGGGCCACCGCCGGCACCCGCTCCGGTGATGATATCGCCGTAGCCGTCGCCGTCGACATCGGCGATGGCCACGTTGACCCCGCCCATGAACCCGCCGTAGACCAGGAAGCGATCGATCTCGAAGCCCGTCGCTCCATCGTAGATCACGATTTCACTCTTGTATCCCGCGCCGGCCGAGACCACATAGTCGGGCGTGCCGTTGCCGGTGATGTCGCCCATGGCCACGTTGAGTCCCACGCCCGCCGGCAGGTCGGCAAACGGTTGCACCGCGCCCAGGGTCTGTCCCGTGAGGCTGTCGAGCATGGTGACCAGACCGTTGCTCTGGGTCTGCGGGGCCACGAAGGTCACCGGGCCATTGGGAACGACTGGCCCATTGGGCGACTCCCAGAACAGTTGGGCCTGGGCCGTGGGGGCGATGCTGACCGAGTCGCCCAGCCCCCGCCAGACGACATTGTGCTGGCCGCGGTTCACAAAGGTCTGGTCGAACACAAAATCGTCGTCGATCGTGTCGGCGTTGATATTGGGGCCGGCGCCGTTGCGGATGGCCTGTTGTCGTTGTTGAATGGTGGCCAGGTTCGGATCGTTATCGGCATTGACCCAGGTGCGATAAATCTCTCGCAGGGCGTCCAGGTCGTTGTCCCAGGCGGTCGAGCCGGACACGATCAGATCGTTGCCGCTGCCGCCCGAGGCGCCCCGCAGAACGTCCTGTCCGCTCCCGCCGATGAGAATGTTATTGCCCCCGGTGCCGGCGTTCAGGGCATCGTTGCCGCTGCCGCCGATAAGCATGTCATTGCCGCTGCCGCCCACGAGCTGATCGTTGCCCCCACCGCCAAAGGCGATGATTGAACTGGTGACGCCCGGCTGCGTGGTCAGGCGGTCGTTGCCTTCGCCGCCGAAGAAGTAAATCCGCTGGGTCGTGGGGAAGGTCCCCATGTCCTGAAACTGGCTGGTCAGGCCCTGGCTCATCAGCACGCGGGTGCCACCGGCGACCGCCTGCAGGACGACGCGGGTGTCGGTCTCGAAGGCGGGGATAATCAGGGCCAGCTCGCCGGGGAAGAAAGGATCATCGCCCAGGCCCAGGCCGACCAGAATGTTAATGGTGCCTTGGACCTCGGCCAGACCATCCGAGACGGTGACTTCAATCGTGAAGCTGCCGCCGGTGGTGTACTGGTGGGTCAGTCCGCTGAAGCTGCGATTGGTACCGATATTCACGATGGTGGGGCTGGAACCATCGCCCCAGTTCACGGTGACCGTGAAGGTATCGCCCAGGTTGGGGTCGTCGAAGCTGCCGCTGAGTTCGGCCGTACCGCCGACGCCAATGAAGCTGCGTTCGAGGAAAAGTTGCAAATCGAATGGAGCCTGGTTGACGGGACTGATGGTGATCACGACCTCGGCGGTATCGGTCGCGCCGTGCGGATCGCTGATGGTGTACGTGAAGCTGTCGGTGGCCGTCTGTCCGGTGGCCAGCGAGTCGAACACCCCGTTGGGATCGTATTCGAAGGAGCCATCGGCGTTGACGGTCAACAGCGCGCCGCTGGTCAGCGTGATCTGCGTGCCGACGTCGGCGGCCGAGCCGTTGATTTCAATCACGCTCAACGGGTCGCCGTCGATGTCGCTGTCGTTGGCCAGCAGGCCGTCGTCGGCGTCGACGGAGAGCACGCTGTCGGCCAAGGTGTCGTAGGCGTCGTCTTCGGCGACGGGCGGATCGTTCAGCCCGTGGACCAGCACGCTGACCGTGGCGGTGCTGGTGTTACCGTCACCGTCGATCAGGGTGTAGGTGAAGGTGTCGGTGGTGCTCTGGCCGACGCCCAGGGCGCGAAGGGTCTCGGACTGGCTGGGGTCGTAGAT
>JBJHDE010000264.1:0-5574 GCA_050486385.1 Planctomycetales bacterium
TTCTTCGCCTTCGGGCTCGGGGGGCTGAGCCTGCCAGAGCCGCAGTCGGCCATCCAGGGTGCCCATGACCACCGACTGGCCATCTGGGGCGAGGGCCGCGGCGCTGATGACGGTGCGTTGGCCAAAGCGGCCGAACAGGCCAAAGTCCTCGGCCCGTCGGACCTCGAGGCCGTCTTCGTTCTGGACCAACACGTGCTCGCCGCCCTCGGCGAATTGCAGGCGGAAGGCCTTGGTGCCCTCGCTGACCTCGGTGGCCTCGCCGCTGGTCAGATCCCACTGCAACACCCGCCGATCGAGTCCCACGCTGTAGGCCGAGGTGCCTTGGGGGTCGATCGCCACACCGGTGATGGTGTCCAGATGGGTCACTTCCTCCTGGCCATCGCTTTTCCAGCGGGGCTGGCCACTTTGCATGTCCCACAGCCACAATCGCGGGGGCTGTTCCTGGTTGCCGTTGGGCATCGTCGTGGCCACCAGGGCCAGCTTGCCATCCAGAGTCACACTCATGGCCGAGACCCGCTGGCCGTCGTGCTGGCGACTGAAGACCTTCTCGCCGGTGTCGAGATTCCACAGCGTGATCACATTGTCGCGGTAGGCCACCAGCACGCAGTCGGGCGTCTCGGCATACAGCGTGCGTGGCAGCACCGCGGCGGCGATGACCGGCTCGTTGTTCGGGGTCCCCAACACATGGACAAATCGCTCGGGCTCGCCACGCTTCCAGGCCTTGATGCGGCCATCGGCATAGCCGGCGACCACAAAGCGGGCATCGTCCGGCGAAAAGCCCACGGCCAGGATGGGCGCCGGATGGGTCGGTCGATCAGGGCCATGGGCGTAGGTCACGCTCTGGTTGGCCTCCACGTCCCAGACTTCCAATCGCCCCTCGTCATTGCCATAGGCGACCAGTTCGCCACCTGAGGACATCGCCACGGCCCGCACCACGGCCTCGCCCAGTTGGCGGACAACTTGCCGTTTGCCGGTTTTGCCTTCCCACACCCGCAAGACACCATCGATGCCGGCCGAGGCCGCGTAGCGGCCGTCGGGAGTCCAACCCACGGCCGAGACAATGCCCGAGTGGCCCTGTTCCAGGTACTCGGCCCGTTGCTCGCCGGTGGCCGCGTCCCAGAGCCGCGCGCTACCATCCTGGCCGGCGGTCAGGGCCAAACGGCCATCGGCCGAGAGCCGCACATCGCGGATGGCGCCTTCGTGTCCCGAGAGCCGCACGAGTTCGCGGTAGGTGCGGTGATCCCACAACTTGATGCTGCCATCTTCCGATCCCGAGACGATCCGGGTCTGGTCATCCGAAATGTCGACACTGGTCACCGTGGCCGAGTGGCCGCGAAGCAAAGTCAGCGGGTGTTCCTGGTCCCAGCGCCACACGCCCACGGTGTTGTCGGCGGCTCCACTGACCAATCGTTCGCCATCGCTGGACAGGGCCAGCGCGCGGATCGCCCCGCCATGCCCGCGGTACCAGCGAACCGGCTCGGCGGTGGCCACGTCCCAGCGGGTGATCTGGCCCTGGGAATCGCCCGTCACCAGGTGGGCGCCTTCGTCCACCAACAGCACGGTGTAGGCCGGTGCGTCGCCACCCAAGCGGAAGCTTTGCAACAGTTTGGGCTCAGGGGGATTCGTGCGGCTTTCGTCATCGGCCGTCAGTTCGTAAACGTTGACACGGCCAAAATCGCTGCCCGCGGCCAGTCGCTGGCCATCGCTGGAGAACTCGACGGCGTGGACCCGGTGGTCCAGGCGATCGGCCAGCACGGGTTGCCGCGATTCCAAGTTCCAGATCGTGACCCAACGATCGTCGTCGCCGGTGGCCAGCAGGCGACCGTCAGGCGAGAAGCGGGCACACAGAATCGGCCGTGTGTGCCGGGTTTCGGTCCACTGGCGCTCGCCGCTGGCGGTGTCCCATAGGGTGACTTCGCCATTGTCGTTGCCCGTGGCCAACACCCGGCCGTCGGGCGACAGGTCCAAGGCCCGCAGCTTGCTGTCCAGTTCGACTTTGCGCACGGGGCCTTGGTCAAGATTGTCGGTCATCCAGACCTTAATGTTCATGTCCCAACCGGTCGACACGATGCGTGCGTCCTGGCTGCCAGGGACAAATCGGGCGACGGTCACGCGGGGTTGATGCGCTTCGACGCTGGCCAGTTCCAGCCGATTCAGGTAATTCAGCCGCCCCCACTCCCAGCCGCGGAGGCCGGGTTCGGTCGTGGCCAGCAACTCGCGCGAGGGGCCAAAGGCGTTGGCATCGACCTTGGCCGCGGCCAGGCCGATTTTGGCGCGATAGCCCTCGTACAAGGCCTCCTGCTTGGCCAAACGTTCGGCGTGTTCGGCACGCACGGCCTCCTCGCGCGCGGCCGCCTCCTTGGCGCGGGCCTCGTTGGCCTCGCGCTCACGACGCAGGGCAAGCTGCAGGCTCGTCTCGGCCTGGCCACGAGCCTCGCGGGCCTCGACTTCGCGCTTCTGGGCCAGCTCCTTGGCATCGCGTTCGGCCTGGGCGGCGGCGAGCGCCTTGTCGCGCTCATTCCGGGCCTCTTCCCGAGCCATGTTGATCCACGTTGCCGCCGCGACACTGCCCACCACAATCACCACCGCCAGCACGGCCGAGATGCGTTGCAGCCAACGGTAGCGACTCTGTCGGGCGTTGCGTTCGGCCAAGGCCGCCAGGGCCTGCCGCCGCAGTTCGGCGTGCTCGGGCACATCATCGCGGAGCACGCTCACGGCGTAATCGTAGTCGCCGCCTTCCAGGGCCACTTGCGCCAGTTCGCGCTGGGTCTCGACCATGCCATGGACCGCGGCGGCGTTGCCTTTCCACATCTCCAGGGCTTCCTGGAAACCGTACAACGCACGACCCAACAGATCGCGGCTGCCTTCGGCGCGTCCGCGGTCCCGCTGCCCAGCGGCATGCTGCGCCAGAGCCACACTCTCGGAGTGCGATTGATACTCGCGAATCGCCTGCTGAAAGGCTCGCACACTGGGGAAGCGATCCGCCGGCTCGGTAGCCAGGGCTTTCAGGGCAATCTCGACCAGCTCGCCTTTCTTGTCGGTCGGGGCAATCGTATTGTCCGCGGCGGCAAACAGGCAGCTCATCACGTTTTCGCCGGGATGCGGCGGCTTGCCGGTGACAATCTCAAAGAGCATCGCCCCTAGCAGGTAGATGTCGCTGTGGTAGCCAATGGCCGCCAGCGGACCGGCGGCCATCTCCGGCGGCATGTAGACCGGCGTGCCGCACGTGGCTTCGCCCTCGTCGGTGCTATCGGGCGTGCCATCGGCACGGATCGGCAAAGCCAAGCCCCAGTCCATCAGCAACACCTCGCCGAAGTCGCCGAGCATCACGTTCTCGGGCTTCAGGTCGCGATGGATCACGTTGCGGGCGTGGGCAAAGGCCACGGCATCGGCCACCCGCAGCAGAATCTCGACGTTCTCGGTCTGCGATTTCCGTTCGAGCACATCCAGCCAGGGCGTGCCGCGGACCCGCTTCATGGCGTAGAACAGCGCGCCGTCCTCGTCGGACCCCAGATCGTGAATCGGCACGATATTGGGGTGATCGAGGTCGCCGGTGATCATGGCCTCGGCCAGAAACTTGCCGCGTTGCTGGTCGTCACCGGCAAACGCGGGCTTGATGCGCTTCAGGGCGATGTGCCGCCCCATCGAGGCCTGACGTGCCAGAAACACCTGGCCCATCCCGCCTTCGCCAATCAACTCCAAGAGCTGAAAATCGGAGGCCACCGGCCCCATCGGCGCGGCCTGCCCCTTGCGGGCGTCGATCAACGACCGCCGCCGCACCATCAACTCGTTGGTCGCGTGAACCGTCTTGGCTGGCCCCTTGAGCGTGACGTGGGGTTTGCTGTCGGGAAGAATCGTGTTCCGCCACAGCGTCTCGATCTTGTCCCGCGAGTCGCGGGGCGTCGCTTGCTGATCGGCCCGGCCGGCCGGCTGGGTCGGTCGCTCGGTACTACTCACAAAAGCTCCTTGCGCGGTGTCGCGCATCACCAAGGGTTCGCGACCGGCCGACGCTCACGCCCGGCGGCCATCCTCCACCATGGACCCCATCTGTTGAGACGCGCCGCCTGGGCCACATCCCGTCGATTGCCTCAGTAGGAACGTCGGCCCCAGCCAGCACGCTCGGATCACGCTCATCATCCGCCGCGGAGCACAATCGCGTCGCGCTCGCCCACCACGGTCAACTTCGCTCCGCCGGGATTGGCATCCACCGCGCGAGCAAACTCCTCGGGCGATCGGACGCGACGACCGTCGACGTGGGTGATCAACTGTCGGTGCTTGAGCCCGGCTTGATTGGCTGGTGTGTCGGCGGCCACGGCACGCACCGCCACGCAGCCCTGCTGCAAAGCCTGAAAGAAGGCGTCCGAATGCTGATGACCCACCGGGTTGATCAAGTCGCGGAAGCTGGACGGATAGTCCACAATCACGCCGTGCCGCTGATGCGGCGACTGGGTCACAATCCGGACACCATGCACCGGATACTTGGTCAGGCGGACCTCGGGCAGCACCCGTTCGTTGCGGCCCTCGCGAACCGTGAGCCGGACTCTGGCCCCCACGGGCAGCTTGCCAATCTCGTAGATCAAGTCGTCCACATGCCGGATGGGCCGATCGTTGACCCGCACCACCGTGTAGGCCGGTGTCGAAAAGCCATCGGGCAGGCCCTCGGCCCGCAGCGTCACGCCCCGCGTCTGAATCCGCGCCCCGGGAATGTTGAAGCCGGGCGAGTCGATCGTCACGCCCAAAAAGCCGTACTCGACCTCCCGGCCCTCGCTCAGGGTGTCCACGATCCGTCGCATCTGGGCGTCCATGGGAATCGCAAAGCCGCTGGCCCGGTCCGATCCCGGCACCGAGGGCAGGTCGTTGGTCAGGCCGATGAGTTCGCCGTCGAGATTGATCAACGGTCCGCCGCTGCTGGTGACGTTCAGCTTGGTGTCAGTCTGAATCAGGCCACCGTAGTGGTACAGCCGCACCGAGGCCGCCTGCGGGCGATCAGGCCCCACATCGGGTCGCAGCTTGCGGCGGGCATTGGCGACCATGCCCCAAGCGGCCGTCGGCGAGCCATCGCGGGCGATGGCCTCGGGGTTGCCCAGGGCAATCACGAATTGCCCCTTTTTCAGATCGTCGACCTTGTCGACCGGGGCAAAGCGAATGGCCACAAGCCCTTCGGCCTGAATCCGCAACACCGCCAGGTCGCTCCGCGAGTCGGCCGCCACCACCTGCGCCGTCTGGGTGCGGCCGTCGGGCGTGGTCACCCGAATCGACTCGGCCAGGGCTTCGGGCACCTGGATCTGGGGGTCAGTGAACCGCAACTCGTTGGGCAGGCGGTAGTAGACGCCATCGGCCTTGGTGAAGGCGTCGTCGATGACGTGGTAGTTGGTCAGAATCAACCCTCGCTCGGCGTCGATCACCACGCCGCTGCCGTAGCGGCTGGGGACCGCCTCGTCAAAGGCAATCCGCCCGCCGCCAGGATCCGGCACCGACGAGGTGCGGGCGATGGCGACCACGCTCCGCTCGGCCCGCTCGATGGCTTCGACCAGGGTTCGTTCCAGGGCCAGGGCGACGGTTCGCCCGTCCAGT
>JBJHDE010000264.1:5584-7493 GCA_050486385.1 Planctomycetales bacterium
GCCTGAGCGGTCGCCGATCCCCCCGTCAGGACGAGCAGCAGCACCAGCGTCCAGCCGGCCCACGCGCCCAGCCAGCAGAAGGCTGCCTGGCCACACGAATCGAACGCGGCGGCGGGGCGCGATTGGCCTGCCGTGTCCGCAACGGGTGGGCAGGGTCCAGGGTTGGTTCTCATAGGTTGCTTGTATCCACTCCGTGCCATCGGTGGACCCAGGAGGTCATGGGGTCGGGCGTACCCGGTCCAGGCGGTACGGCCGCCGATTCGGCCGGTTGCCCATCTCCAGCGTAACCGATGCCCGGGAGCGCGTCAGGCCAACGGGCCAGGAAGTTGCCTGACCGCCTGCCCACCCACGGCCGAAGGGGACGCCTTGGCCGAGGGGGAACGAATCTGTCAAACCCCGGCTGGCCGACGGCGGCACCCCCGGCTGGTCGGCGGGCTCGGGGTTTTCTATAATCCGGCAACTTGCTGCCCGCCTGGGTGGGACCGGCGAGTCGCGTGCTTGGACACCCGAGGACATTTGCGGCCACGAGGGGAAGACAGCCGTGCCGGTGCAGATGGAGTTGGCCCGCATCATCATCAGCGACATCAACCAGACGCAGGTGATCTTCCTGCGCGAGGTCAACGGGCACCGCTCGTTTCCGATCCTCATTGGCCCGTTCGAGGCCAGCAGTATCGAACGCCGGGTGAAAGGTGCTCAGGCCCCACGACCGCTGACCCACGACTTGCTGGTCCAGGCCGTCGAGGCCATGGGTGGCGAGTTCCAAGACGTGGTGATCACCGAATTGCGGCAGCACACGTACTTTGCCGTGCTGCGGGTGCGGCACGAGGCCGAACTCATCGAGATCGACGCCCGCCCCTCGGATGCCATCGCCGTGGCGGTCCGCTGCTCGCCCAAACTGCCGATCTACGTCAACGAGGACGTCCTCAACGATGTTCTCGGCGAGTGACCCCAGCAGGTGACCGCGGCCCCACCCGCCTCCAAGCGCGCTGGTCGGCCCTCGACCCACAACCGCTTGCCACCGCGATCCCGACGCCATCCCGCAGAACCGTTCCCAAGATTCGGATCGAACGAGGGGTGTGACCATCGTTTTCTCATCGGTGTGACGCCCGGCTTCGGTTACAATAGTTGGTCATGGTCGGCGTCGAGATCGGGGCAGGCGTCCGACGAGGCCTCGGATGAACAACGAGGTTCGTTGGGCAGCTTTGCAAACGCGGCGCCTTTCCCAGCACGGCGTCCAGGGGACGTTTTCAGGATATCGCGGTCCAATTTCCACTCCGGTGGGACCTGCGGCGGTGAGCGCATGGCCAATCTGCAAGGGCAAGTCATCGAGGCCAAGCGGCAGCTTCGCGCCGCCCGCGACGAGCTGAATCAGCGCCATCGCGACGGGGCCAGCGGTCCCGAGATCGCCCGCTGCGTGGCGGATCTGGTCGACAACCACGTGCTGGCCTTGTACGAGAAGCAGCTCGACGCCGCCAATAGCGACCAGCGGGCATGGCTGCTGGGCAACACCGCGCTGGTGCCCCACGGTGGCTACGGTCGGCGGGGATCGTCGCCCTACTCGGATGTCGACTTGATGCTGCTGGCCCGCGACGTTGAGCATCCCGCCGTGCGGCAACTGGCCAGCGGGCTGTTGCGCGATCTGGGCGACATCGGGCTCGACGTGGGCCATAGCGTGCGAAACATCCAACAGGCCATTGGCCTGGCGGTTCAAGACCCGATCACGGCCACCTCGTTGATGGAGGCCCGCTGGTTGGCCGGCGAGCTGCGGCTGTTCGAGGAGTTTCGTCAGCGATTCGCCCAGAGTCTATGGCGTCGATCGACCAGGCTGCTGCAACTCATCGAGAATAGCCGTAGCGAGGAACGCGCCCGACACGGGGCCAGCATCTACGTGTTGGAACCGCACATCAAG
>JBJHDE010000265.1:0-7487 GCA_050486385.1 Planctomycetales bacterium
TGTCGCACAGGTGAAGTTTCAGGTGGCCGGAGGTCAGGCCACGCCGGCACCGCCGGTGGGTACCAGTCTGGGTAAGCACGGCGTCAACCTTGGCCAGTTTGTCCAGCAGTTCAACGAGCGCACCAAGGACATGGGCGGGATGCCCTGCCCAGTGGTCGTGAGCGTCTTCAACGATCGCAGCTTCACCTTCGTGACCAAGAGCGTGCCGGCCGCGGCGTTGCTCAAGAAGGCCGCCGGCTTGGCCTCGGGCTCGGGCGAGCCCAACAAGGTCAAGGTGGGCAAGGTCACCATGGAACAAGTCGACGAGATCTGCCGGGTCAAGCAGGCGGACCTCAACGCCCGCGACCTGGAGCACGCCCGACGGATGATCCTGGGCACCGCGCGGAGCATGGGCATCACCATCGAGGACGCCTGAGCCCACTGCTGGCTGGGATCCGACATCCATTAGCAAATCCACCGCACGCAGCCGCCGTGCGGGTTTCCTGAACCATCCGCCATTTCTCATTCAGTCATGCCCAAGCACTCGAAGCGATTTCGCGACCTGCAAAAGAAGGCACCCCGCGAGGCGTTGCCCCTGGAAGAGGCCGTCGCGCGGCTCAAAGAATACAACACCACCAAGTTCGACCAGACCGTCGAACTGGCCATCCGGCTGGGCATCGATCCCAAGCAGCCCGATCAGATTGTCCGTGGCTCACTGGTGCTGCCGCACGGCGTGGGCCGCGAGCAGCGGGTGATTGTGTTCGCCAAGGACGAGAAGGCCACCCAGGCCGAAGAGGCCGGCGCCATGGCCGTGGGCTCCGACGAACTGGCCCAGCGGGTCAAGGACGGCTGGGTCGACTTCGACGTGTGTATCGCCACGCCCGACATGATGCCGCTGATGGGTAAGTATCAGTTGGGCAAGATCCTCGGCCCGCGGGGCCTGATGCCCAACCCCAAGGCCGGCACCATCACCTTGGACGTGGCCCCCTTGGTCCGCGAGTACAAGGCCGGTAAGGTCGAGTTTCGCAATCAAAAGGACGCCGGCAACGTCAACGTGCGGGTGGGCAAGCTGAGCTTCGAGGTCAATCAGCTTGTCGACAACATCCGTCACTTTCTGGACCACATCCAGCAGATCAAGCCGCAGGCCGTTAAGGGGCAGTATTTCAAGGGCGCAGCCATCAGCGCCACGATGAGCCCGGGTATTATCCTGGCGGTGTGAGTCACCCGGCGGCAGAGCCTGCCCCTGGCGACCCAGATTTGTGAGTTCAACCTGTGAGAGCGTGTGCGTGCGGACGCCCGAGAATTGCCGCAAAAGTGGGTTGAAGCGGGGGGCTCCGACGGGGCCCGCGGAAGGATCCAGTTCCTACCCGACGACCGACAAACACTCTTTTGTGGCTTTGAGTCATTTCCTTCAGAAGAATCACTTGGCAAACGGCCGGAACGAGCGATGAGTAAGTACGTCAAGGGCCTGATGATCGAGCAGTTTCGCGAAGATCTCGACGGCGTCGAAGAAGCCGTGATCCTGGGGGTCACGGGAATGCCGTCGAACATGACGACGGATTTTCGAGCCGAACTTCGCAAGGAATCGCTGCACCTGCGGGTCGTCAAAAACACACTGGCCCGGCTGGCCACCCGCGGCACGCCGCTGGAGCCGGCCTTTGACGGCCTCGAAGGCCCCGCCGCGGTGCTGTGGGGCGACGACATCGTGGCCCTGGCCAAGCGGGCGCTGAAGATCGTCGGCGAGGAGAAGTACAAGAAATACGTCTCGATCCAGGGTGGGGCCATCGGGGGCGAGCGAATCGCCGCCGACGAAGTCGAAGGTGTCAGCAAGTGGCCCAGCCGGGGCGAGCTGCTGAGCACCATCAGCGGCCAGATTCTGGGTGTTGGGGCCACCTTGAGTGCCCAACTCATCGGCACCGGCGGGACCCTCAGCAGCCAGCTCACCAGCGTGGGCGGGGCCCTGGCCAGCCAGATTGCCAAGAAGGCCGAAGGCGCCGAGGCCGAGACTTCGGCCTGATCGGCCAACAAGTCATCGGCTACCAACCGTGCAGAAGTGGTGTCGGGAAGAGCAGCTCGTCAGGGGCAGCAATCCCGGTGCCAAAAAAATGCGTGACCCCCTGGCACGTGGCCAGGATTTCGGTTAATCTTTTGTGCTCCCACAATCCCGCCGTGGTCGCCGTTCAGGACGTGACCCGCGGTGGCCGGAAGCGTCCTCTTGAAAGGAACCGTGTTTCGTTATGGCAACTGCGACTGAAGAAGCTCCTGCTCGTGAGTTCTCCGCCGAGGTCAAGGATCTGGGTGACAAGATCGCCAGCCTGAGCCTCAAGGACGCGAAGGCCCTGAGCGATTACCTCAAGGAAGCCTACAGCATCGAGCCCGCCGCTGGCGGCGGCGGCATGATGATGATGGCCGGCCCTGCCGGCGGCGACGCCGGCGATGCCGGTGCCCCGAAGGAAGAGCAGACGGAGTTCACCGTCGTGCTCAAGGCCTTCGCCGCCGACAAGAAGATCGCCATCATCAAGGAAGTCCGCACCGCCACGGGCCTGGGTCTCAAAGAGGCCAAGGACCTGGTCGAGGGCGCTCCCAAGCCGGTCAAGGAAGGTGTCTCGAAGGAAGACGCCGAGAAGCTGGGCAAGGCCCTCAAGGACGCCGGCGCCGAAGTCGAAATCAAGTGACCCTGGCGAGAGACCCTCGCCCGGCGATGTGCCCTGCCCTTTGAGGAGGGGGTCGCCGGCGAGGGACTGGCCGGTTTGCCAGCTCGGGGATGCCTCCCTGACGGTTTGGCCAAGTCGCTTGTCGGGCGGGTCAGGCAGGCCAAGTGCCACCCGTCCGCCCCCCGACTAGGCAGTCTTGACGGACCTGCTAAGCTTTAAGAAGACGTTGCGCGGTGGTCCGAGGGTGCCACCGTGGGGGCCAAGCCCTGAGGATCGCCCGCTGGGGGTCCAAGTGCTGAGTTGCTCCGTGCTGAAAGTCCCGCGAGGTCGTTCGCTCGCTTGGCAACCCAACAGTGGGGTTGTGCGTCGAGTGTCGGCCGAGCTGTTCTCTGACGATCCTCCCACCCGCGGTGCGGGCCCTAGTGCTGGGGTCGATCGAACTTTGGAAGACACACCTGTGTCACAGCGAATTGCAATCCCGTCCGCCGCGTGGCTTGATCCCAAGTCGCGTGCCGCGGCGGTTTGTTGTTTGTTAGTCGCCGAAATTTCCCAGTCGAGTCGCCCCGAGCCTGCGAACGTGTCAGCGGATGACCCCGTGTGGTGCCGCCCGATGCAGGCCCCGCTGCGTTGAATGATGCCGTGGTGGCCCGCCATCACGGAACGTGCCGACTTCGCCCAGCGAGGCTCGGGAATTGACCGAGTCCTTCGTCACTCAAGGAGTGGATGTGCCGCCCATGGTCATGCCGCAACGACGTTTGAACCCCACCACGACCCGGCGTTTCGGCAAAATCCAAGAGCATCATCCGGTCCCGGACCTCACCCGGATCCAGACCGCCAGCTACAAGGAATTTCTCCAGCTCGAGGCCTCGCCCGACGAGCGGGACGACAAGGGCATTGAAAGTGTCCTGCGGGAAGTCTTTCCCATCGAGAGCTACAACGACCCCAGCCTGCGGTTGGAGTACATCCGCTACGAGCTGGGCAAGCCCCGCTACGAGCCCGACGAATGCCGGCAGCTTCGGCTGACCTACGGCATGCCGTTCAAGGTCTGGATGCGGCTCACCAAGGGCGAGCCCATCGAGGAAGAGGTCTACCTCGGTGACATCCCCATCATGCTCGGTGGCGGCGAGTTCATCATCAACGGCGCCGAACGGGTCGTCGTCAGCCAGTTGCACCGCAGCCCGGGCGTCGACTTCGTGCCCGACCTGGAGAGCGGACCGCAGGGGATGGGCTTCAGTTGCCGCGTGATCCCCGAGCGCGGAAGCTGGATCGAACTCAACGTCACCAAGAAAGACACCCTCGGCGTGCGGATCGACCAGAGCGGCAAGTTCAGCTCGATGACGCTGTTGCGGGCGATGGACCCGGCCTACGGCACCAACATCGACCTGATCCGCCTGTTCTATCCGACCGAGATGATCCAGCTTGACGGTGCCGAGGTCGCCTCGGTGCTTAAGGATAAGGTCGTGGTCGACGATGTGGTCTATCCGCCCGAGAGCGAGCGGGCCGGCGAGATCATCGTCGAGAGCGGACAGCAGATCACCGAGAACATCGCCGAGGTGATTCTGACCAGCGGGCTGACCGAGGTGGAGATCGTGCCCGAGGTCAAGGACCCGATGATCTTCAACTCGTTGGCCGAGGATAACACCAGTAGCCACGAAGAGGCCCTGCTGCGGATTTATCAGAAGCTGCGGCCGGGCAATCCGCCGAATCTGGAAAAGGCCAAGAGCCTGTTCCACGAAAAGTTCTTCGACGACAGCCGCTACCGGCTCGGTCGCGTGGGCCGCTTCCGCATCAATCGCAAGTTCAGCCAGGACATTCCCGAAACGGAGATGACCCTGCGGAGCGAAGACTTTGTCAACGCCATCCGCTACATCATCAAGCTGCGGGGCATGGATCAGGCGGCCCGCGACGCCGAGTTTGCCTCGGGCGCGGCGGTCGACGATATCGATCACTTGGGCAATCGCCGGCTGCGGACCATCGACGAGCTGGCCTGCGAAGAGCTGCGGAAGGGCTTTCTCAAGCTCCGCCGCACCGTCCAGGAACGGATGAGCCTCAAGGATAAAGAGGGGCTGACCCCGCGGGGCCTGATCAATCCCAAGAGCGTGTCGGCGGCCATCGATTACTTCTTCGGCCGCGGCGAGCTGTCGCAAGTGGTCGACCAGACCAATCCCCTGTCGACGCTGACCCACGAACGGCGGCTCAGTGCCTTGGGCCCCGGCGGTTTGAACCGTAAGCGGGCGGGCTTCGAGGTCCGCGACGTGCATATCTCGCACTACGGCCGCATCTGCCCGATCGAAACGCCGGAAGGCACCAACATCGGTTTGATCTCCAGCCTGGGCATGTACGCCACGGTCGACGAGTACGGCTTTCTGGTCACGCCTTACCGCGAGGTCTTTCAGGGCAAGCTCAGCGACGACATTATCTACCTGCGTGCCGACCAGGAGGCCAGCATGGTGCTGGCGCCGGCCGATACGCCCATCGAAGACGGCAAGATCAAGGCTTATCTACCGGGCGGACTGATCATCGCCCGCAGCGGCAGCGACCAGGTGCAGGTCAAGCCCGAGAACGTGGACTACATGGACGTCGCGCCGAGCCAGATGGTGGGTGTGTCGGCCTCGTTGATTCCGTTCTTGGAGCACGACGACGCGAATCGGGCGTTGATGGGCTCGAACATGCAGCGGCAGGGTGTGCCGCTGTTGATTACCGAGCCGCCCATCGTGGGCACCGGCATGGAACGGGACGTGGCGGTCAACTCGGGGATGGTCATTCGGGCCCGCCGCGGCGGAACCGTGACCAAGGTGGATGCCGAGCAGATCGTCATCGACGATCGCGACCACTACACGCTGCGGAAGTTCGTGGGCCTCAACGAGCGGACCTGCCAGAACCACCGCCCGATTGTCAAACTGGGCCAAAAGGTCGAAGAGAGCGAACTGATTGCCGACGGGGCGGCCACGCACAAGGGCGAGTTGGCTTTGGGCCGCAACATCTTTGTCGGCTTCATGAGCTGGGAAGGCTACAACTTCGAAGACGCCATCATCGTCAGCGAAGAACTGGTCAAGAACTCGGCCTACACGTCGATTCACATCGAGGACTACGACCTCGAGATCCGCGAGACCAAGATCGGCAAGGAAGAGTTCACCCGCGATATTCCCAACGTCAGCGAGAAGGCGCTGCGGAATCTCGACGAGACCGGCGTCATCGCCGTGGGCACCTATGTGCGGCCCGGCGACATCCTGGTCGGCAAGGTCAGCCCCAAGAGCAAGAGCGAGCTGACGCCGGAAGAAAAGCTGCTGCACGCCATCTTTGGTCGGGCGGGCGAAGACGTGAAGAACGACTCGCTCGAAGTGCCCAGCGGCGTGGAGGGCATCGTGCTGAGCACGCACAAGTTCCGGCGGCGGATCGACCTGTCGGAAGACGAGAAGAAGGCCTTCGAGAAGTCGTTGAGCGAAGCCCAGCGCGAGGGCAACGAGCGGATCGTCGAGCAACTTCAGGAGCTGACCAACAGGCTGGAAGAGGCCGCCGGCCGCACGCTCAACGATCGGCACGGTCGGCCGTTGGCCGTGGGCGACAAGATCCCCGAGCTGGCCGAACAGGCCATGAGCCTGCGCTGGGACCACATCCGCAACCAGCTTGAAAGCGAAGACCAGGTGCAGGCCGTGCAGGCCATTTGGATGCACTACTGGCCGGCCCTGGACCTGGCCATCGACGCCCGCGAGCGGAAGCTCAACAGCATGAAGCGTGGCGACGAGCTTCGCAGCGGCGTGCTGGCGATGGTCAAGGTGTACCTGGCGACCAAGCGCGAGATTTCGGTCGGCGACAAGATGGCCGGGCGTCACGGCAACAAGGGTGTGATCGCCAAGATTCTGCCGGTCGAGGACATGCCTTACCTGTCCGATGGCACGCCGATTCAGATCATGCTCAACCCGCTGGGCGTGCCCAGCCGCATGAACGTGGGTCAGATTCTTGAGACCCACCTGGGTTGGGCCGGAGCGACGCTGGGCTTTCAGTCATACACGCCGGTGTTCGACGGAGCCGACGAAGAGGAGATCCGCGCCGCGCTGCGGGAAGCGGGCTTGCCCGAAGACGGCAAGGCCTACCTGCACGACGGACGCACCGGCGAGCGAATGGAGCAGAAGACCACGGTGGGCTATTTGTACATGCTCAAGCTGCACCACCTGGTCGATGAAAAGGTCCACGCCCGGAGCACGGGGCCGTACTCGTTGATTACCCAGCAGCCGCTGGGTGGCAAGGCGCGGTTTGGTGGGCAGCGGTTTGGCGAGATGGAAGTTTGGGCGCTGGAGGCTTACGGTGCGGCGTACATCTTGCAGGAGTTGCTCACCGTCAAGAGCGACGATGTCCAGGGTCGCACCAAGATTTACGAGGCGATGGTCAAGGGCGAGAACACGCTTGAGGCTGGGACACCGGCGAGTTTCGATGTGTTGACCAACGAGATTCGGGGCCTGGCCCTGAACATGCAATTGGAGAAGCGGCGGACCTGAGCGTGCCGTGTTGGGCGGGGCCGGCCCCGCCCGAGGTTTCCAGTTGTAGCAGGCCCTTTTCCCGACGACGAGTTTGACCCAGCGTCCCGGTCACCCCACACCAGCGGAGCATCAGGCTGATCATGAGCACCGGCGAAAGCACCTACGACCGGATTAACGACTACGAGGCCGTTCGGATCTCTTTGGCCAGCCCCAGCGATATTCGCCAGTGGAGCTACGGCGAGGTCAAGAAGCCCGAGACGATCAACTACCGCACCTACCGGCCCGAGAAGGACGGTCTGTTTTGCGAGCGGATTTTCGGTCCTGAAATGGACTGGGAGTGTGCCTGCGGCAAGTACCGCGGCATGAAGTACAAGGG
>JBJHDE010000266.1:0-7470 GCA_050486385.1 Planctomycetales bacterium
GGGGAGCCCCGTTCGCTGAGCGTCTCGTAGGGCAACAGCCGCACGACCAGCGTCCACCGCAGCAGATCCCGCGGGCGGACATTCGCGTTGCGTTGCATGGCCACGCTGACCACCGCCACCTCGGAGGTCTGGGATGCCAGCGAGTGCAGGGCACTTCGCATGGCATCGTACTGGCCCCAGACGGTGAACTCCCGAACCGGCGAAGGCGCGCGTCGCCCTCGCCCCGACCGCGTCGGGCTGACATTGCCCGACCCCAAGCCATCGCCAAAGTCCGACGGCAGCGCGCCGCTCAGGGCCTCGGGTCGATAGGTCACTCGGGTGTTGGTCGAGCCATCGCGGGGGCGTTCCAGTTCGGCCGCCAGGGTATCCAGGCTGCGATCCAGGGTCATGGCCAATCCGTTAGAAGGCGATCGATTCGTCTCGACGAATTCGTCCTCCGAGACATGCATCCCGTGGCTTTCCAACAGGGCGACCACATCATGAAAGCTGGCAATCTGCCGATCGGCCGGCACACCCTGACCGCACAGCAAACGGCCCTCGCGACGGAGACTCACCAGTTGGGCTTCGAGCTGCTCCATCTCGGTTTGAATCTGCCGAATCCGCCCTCGCTGGGCCGCCACCTGCTCGATGCTCACGGCACTGGCCCGGGCGTCATCGACATCCTTGCGGAGGATCGTCAGCTCCTCACCGTGCGGCAGGCCGAAGACATAAATGCTCCAGGCATACAGCGTGAGGATCATCACGGCGGGAATCGCCAAGCGCAACGGTGACTGCGAACGCGATTTCATGGAGCGCGGACCTCGCGAAGGGAAGGCGCCGTCTCGAGGGTCGGCGGCGCGTCACGGCGGGACGTGGTGTTGAGCACCCGCACTTCAAAGTTGAAGGGGGCACCATTCGGCAAACTGTAGGTGGCCGTGATTTTGGGAACGGCCACGTGCAGCCCCAGGGGAGCCAATTCGCTGGCCAGCCGTTCGCCCAATTGGCTGGCTTGGCGTTGTTCCAGGGCCCGCCCTACGATCAGCAGTCCCTGCCCGTCATGGTCAATGCGGTGGATGACGACTTCGCCGCCGGCATGCCGTGCCAGACTGTCGACCAACGTGGCCATCCGCCCGCGAAAATGATCGATGACCGTGCGGCTGGCTTCGAGCCGAGCGGCCAGACCATCGACCTGTTCAGACAGTTGATTGCGGGAGGTCTCGATCTCGCGGACCTCCTTGGTCAGCCGGGCCATCTCTTTGGCCGGTGCCTGCAGGGTGACCAACTCCTCACGCAGAGTTTGCAGCTCGGAACTGTTGAGATGCTCGGTCAAATGACGATGACCCACGCACAACAGCACCGCCACGGCGGTCAGGCCCACGGTCAGCAATCGTCGGGTCTTGGCGTCCAGTGGCCGCTTCCGCGGACGAATCACCGGAAACTGGGCCGTCTTCTCGCGATAGGCCCCCAAGGCCCGCGACCAAGCCACCAGCCAATCGCTGCGGGCGTGTTCATCATCCAGCGGAACGAACACATCGGGCACGGCCGCATCGGCGGGAAATCCGCCAGTCAGGTAGCTTTCGGCCACCAGGTGCTCGCGATGCGTGGCCCCGCCTTGCTGAGCCAACCAGGTCTCGGCCGCCGTGCCCCAGTCCTGGGCTCCGTCGCTGGTGGGAATCAGGTGGACGCGGGGTGCCCGGCCGGGTTCGCCATGCAGGCAAGCCACGAGATCCGTCCAAACTTCGATCCGCTGCCACGAAGCCCCGCGCGGCAGATTGGGCGACACCGCACGGGGCAACATCGCCGGGTGCAGGGCCCCCAGCAGTTTGCCGCCCAGGGCCGCCACCCGCAGTTCTACGGCATCAAACTGCCCGGCCGGCAGGTGCATGTACCAATAGTTGCGATTCGCCCCGTCGGCTTCGAGCGCCACGGCGGCCGGCACCACTTCTTGCGGGCCCATGCCCGAGAGCGGTTCGGCCTCGAAGCTCAAGAATCGCGGCAACTGCGCCGCTTGCACCCGTAAGCCTACCTCGGCCGGCACGCTCAATGGCTGCTGCCAGATCTCGGTCGTGATCAACCACACCTTCCCTAGCCGACCGCTGACCAATCGACCCGCCGACTCGATCGAAGCAGGCAAGTCGTCGTCAAACGCCCGGGGAGCGCTGGTCATCTGCACAACACGACCACCGCGGACCCGGGCGGCGGCCACTTGGCCCGATGTGACGAACAACAGCGTGTGCGTAGCAGTGCTCATGGCTCGCCCTCCGGATCGGGATCACCGGGGTCGGAGCCGCCCGTGTTGGGCAAGTGCGGGAACACAAGTTCAAACCGCGTCGTTCCCTGGGACGAGACCTGAATCGTGCGGGGCGGTGTGGCCCGCTGACCGCCATCGCTCAGCACTTGATAAGCACGAATCACCTTGGGCCCAATCGGCACTTCACCAAAGGTCATGGCCGACGAACCAGCCGCGGGTGTGGGGAAGGCGGGCGATGAGAGCGCCGCGATCGAACCGGTCGTGGGGTCGGGCCCGTAAATGCGAATCACCAATTGCCCCTCGCCCCCGACGCCACCCAGGTCGCCAAACGCATTGCGTTCCAACACGGCCACCGTCACATCGACCATCCAGGCCGGTGTCTCGCTGCCCGGCGGATCGAGAAAGCTCAGGCTCAGGTCGTCGGCCAGCGGCGTGCTGCCATCAACGGGCACGCCCGGCTGGCCATCGGCCCCGAAGCTGATCAATCCCACAATGGGATCGCCCGCGGTTGCCGGGACGAAGCCGCCGGGGGTCCAGGTCAGCACGGCCATGGCCCGGCCCCAACCATCGCGAAGCCGATCGCTGCCGACCGGCAGCCGCAGGTAGGGCCCCCGCCAGCCGCAGCCCAAGGTGATTTCAGGGTCCAGCGGCGAGACCTTCAGGCCATAGGGTTCCAGCCCCGCCGGATTCTGCCACAGTTCCATAAGCTGCGTCTCGGGATCCTCGCCCCAAGCGCCGGGAAGCCGGCCCATGTCGGCGACAAAGCCCGCCAGCGATGTCTCATCGACCCGGGCGCGGGTGGCCTCGCTGCCCAGCACGGCCGCCCGGATGGCCTCCAACTGTGCGGCAGTCGCATCGAATCGCCCTTGGGCGACGATATGCTCGGTGGCCACGGTGGCCACGGCCGTGAGCGTGGCCAGAATGGCCAGCACGATGACCAACTCCAACAGCGTGAGTGCCCGCCGCCGCGGCAGGATGGGCGATGGCGTCATGGCGTCACCCACAGATAGAGCAGCAGGTCGTCGCCTTGTTCAGCCAACGAGGGCACCAGCACATCGGGCGGGGTGTCGAGTACGCCATTCGGCCCGGCCGAGACCAGTCGGGCGTAGCGGGCGGCCTCGGCCGGTGGCACGCCGGTGGGCTGGGGCTCTTGCAGCACAACCGGCCCACCCCAGGGATCCAGCGGCATGGGATCGCCGGCTTCGCCGTAGCGGCGGGTGAAGCCGGTCAACTCGTTGACCACGTAACGCCCCACGCCGGCATCGCGGACGTAAGGGCCCCGCCAGCCGCGACGACTGACCGGATCGAACGTCCAGGTCTGCAGGGCCGCGGGCGAGTTCGTGCTGGGGTTGAGTTCGGGATTCACAAACAGATAGGCCAACTGTGGATGATCCAGCCGCGAGGGGTCCACCGGTCGCGGCAGGGTCTCGTACATGTCGTGGCGGTAGTGATCCAGGACCGCGGTTCGCAACTCGCCCAGGGTCGAACGCACGACGACCTCGCGGCTGCCCGCCAACGATTGCGAGAGGTTGGCCACCACGATCGACCCCAGCGCCGCGATCACGGCCAGGACCACCACCAATTCCATGAGCGTTAAGCCCAGGCGATCGCGTTGTGAGTCCATTGGCATCGTGGTCGCAGGATCCAGGGAACAAGGAACGTCGGCACACTCAAAACGCCCGGGCACCGTCAGTCGTTGGTCAAGGTGAGAAACTCGTCGCCAAACTCATCGTGACGGAACAAGAACAGCACCACATCGTCGCCGCGCTCTTCCTGGGTGGGCATCAGCACATCAGGCGGCGTCTCCAAGCGGCCATTCCGCCCGGCCGAGACCAGCCGCGTGTGACGGCGTTCGATGTCGCTGATCACGCCATCGCCATCGAGGTCGGGTTCTTGAATGACGATCGGGTTGCCCCAGGCATCAATGATGGTGGGATCGCCGACCCGGGTGACCGGATCGCCCATGCCGTAGCGATTGGTAAAGCCGGTGGGATTCTCGGTGGTGTGGGTCACGAAATACTTCATGCCCGTGTGCAACGGATACGGCCCCTGCCAACGTCGCCCGCTGAGCATGGTCGTCGGCCCGCTGAAGTCATCGGCCGGATTGCCGTTCTCGTGAAAATCGGGATTCACGAACAGATAGACCAACTGCGGGTGATTCATGCGGCCCGAAGTTCCCCCTGTGGTCAGCTCCAAGCGGGGCCGCGGCAGCTCGCCCATGTCGGGAATGTATTGATTGACCAACAACTCCCGCAGCCGCAGCATGCTTTCGCGGGTGGCCACCTGCTGCGACTGATTGCCCATCCAACCCAGCGTCGGGATCAGCAAGGTGCCCAACGCCAACAGGATGACCAACACGACCAACAGCTCCAACAGGGTCAGACCCGCCCGGGGCGACTTCACGGAACCAGGTGATCGATGATTGAAACTCGCCACGGCGGGAGCCCTCCCCAAACGGTTTTATGAACACTCAGACTCGAACACTTTTCGACGATCGATTCCCGCGAAAGTTCTCGCATCATGCCCGAGTTCTGGAACAATGGCCGGCGTTCTCAAACACTGGTGGACAAGCCACCAGTGCCACGAGTTGCTTTCCCAAACTTTCCCAGCCATCAGCAGGTGTGCCGGGCGGCTCGCAAGGCAACGCAACCCCAGGATGCCTCGCCAGCCGCCCACGCGGCACATGCTCTCTTGGACGTCCTCCAAACTGGCTCACTCGTAGAACTCGGCCAGGTGATCGTTGACATTCTCCAGCCCGCCACTGCTGGGCGCAGCGGCCCCCATGTAGCGGGCCGTGTTGCCATCCACCCGGTAAATCACAAAGTAGCGGGCGTAGACCCGGGCCGGGTTGCCGCCTTCGGTCTCGGAAAAGTGAATCGGGGCCTCGGCGATTCCGCCATTGGCCTGACCCACCAGCGTGCAGGTCGGCCCCACACCAAAGGCCACGTAGGTGCCCACCGGCGGAATCACGCCGGCCTCGGCATTGAGCACCTGTTGAACATGCAACGGATTCACGAACAGCAGACTGGTCGCCGTCGAAAGCGTGATCGGCGGCCCCTGATAATCGAACGTCGCGTTGGTTTGGCCCAACGTGTACTCAGGCCCAACGACCACGCTCACGATGCCCAGGTCCAGTAGGGCGTTCACCTCGGGGCCGGTCGGTGGCCGAACCTGGAACAGGTCGGCCGGGAACGTGCCCACCTCGCCGATGAACGGCAGCCCACCGTAGGGCTGATCGTTGATGTCCACCAGCGAGTCGTACTGGCTGGGGTGCCGCAGATTCAGGGTGGCGTAGGACTGCACGGCCTTGTTGAGTTCGGGAATGTTCGTGGCACACACCGCCACATGGGCCTTGGGCAGCAGATTGGGAATCAGCGGCAGGATGATGCCGCCCAAAGCGGCCAATACCACCAGCACGATCACCAGCTCCAGCAGCGTGAGCCCCTCGCGTCGTGAACCGCCCACCATCGACACCCCTCGCAAGGCTGAAACCATCTCGTGGTCCTCCAAATTGTGTTTTCGCGTGCCCAAAATCCCCATGAGGCACGGACCAAATATTGCAGACCACTTGCGTTTTTCAAGGCCCAAAACCAACTTTTTTGATCCACCAAAAACGCCCCGGCCGGCTGTCGGCATCCATCCCACCGGCCGAGGCTTCGCGAATCCATCCCCTGATTCCACAATGTCGAGCGATCACGGCAGAGGATCAGGCTCGGGCGTGCCGTCGGCCTCGATATCCCGCGGTCCGGCGTTGCGGAAGTCGCTGGTCCGCCGTGAGATACTGCTCATGTTGCTGTCGGTCACCATCACAAGCTGGGCCCGCTCGGTGGTTTCGTTGACGCGGAAGATCGCCAGGTACCGGTTGTAGTAGCCTTCGCCACCCCCCGAATGAATTGGCGCACTGGCCATGGTCGACCCCACGGCCGCGTTCCGCTCGCCCACCCCGAAGACCACCAGGTGAAAGCCCGGCGGCACGACCGGATTGTTGGGATCCACCTGATTCGGAAAGGCCATGCGAACCACTTCGCGTGCGTTCCGACCAACGGGCGCCCGAGGCACAGTGGCCACCATGTGCGGCTGAATCCCGCGATCGGCTCGCATCTCTCGGGCCGGCATGCCCTGGGTGCTTTCGTTGGGGAACTGGGCATTGGGATCGTGATCCACCGTCCACCGCGGCCCGCCGTTGTGAGTCAAAGGGAACCACAGCCCTCGCATGCCCTGATGGTCGGCGTAGCTGGTGGTCTCCAGTTCCACGCCGGCATGGGTAAACATTCCGACATACACCTCGCCATTGGTGTCGAGCAGCGAGTCCATCCGCGCCGGATAGCGTCCGGTGGACGCCCGGAAGATCTCCAGATTGTTGAGCACGGCGGCCGAACCCGCGGCACTGGTGGCCGAATCGGCCTGGTCGCGGACAAAGCCCAAGGTGGGCACGACCAGGGCGGCCAAGGCCACCAGCACCACCAGCACGATGATCAGCTCCAGCAGGGTGAACCCGCCACGTTCCGGCAACGAACCCGCCGCCAGCCGCTCACGCGAAATTCCAAGCATCCGACAATCCTCTCCAGGGGAGCACGAACCAGGGGAACACATCAGGCCGCTAGCCTAGCGGCCGGCGCCCGGGGCATTCAACCCACGGACGCCAGTCGCGGTGTTCCCCAAAGGGATCGCTGACCCACCTAGCCAGGAGGATTGCTCAAGGGTCGGTCGGTGGGGGCGGCGGCGTGCCATCGGCCTGCGGGTCACCCGCGCCCGACGACTGATAATCCCGCACCCGGGTGGCGATGCTTCCGAAGCGGCTATCCACGACCATGGCCAGCCGCGTCTTCCGCCGATCGAGATCGACATCGAAAATGGCGATATGCCGAGCGTAGGTTCCCTCGGTGGCTCCGGAATGCACCGGGGCACTCGCCATGGTGCTGCCGACGGCACTGCACTGCGAGCCGACGCCCATGGCCACCAGCACCCGATTCGGCGGGACAATCGGGTTAGTCGGATCGACCTGATTGGGATAAACCGTACGGATGATTTCCCGCTGGGCAGCTTGTGTCGGTGGCGACGGGATGACCGCGATGCTGCCTGTCCACGTGGCCCGCGGCGCGACGCCCTGAGTGCTGAACGTCGGGTCGGTCGAATTGGGATCGTGATCCACCAACTGCGGCGGAGCCCCGTGGGCCAAGGCCATGACCAAGGGATCAGGAGGCCCGAATCCGCCAGCCGGAACGGGCAATACCTCAACC
>JBJHDE010000267.1:0-7466 GCA_050486385.1 Planctomycetales bacterium
CGTGGGGCTGGTCTGGGGACGAACCAGGTTGGCGGCTCCTCCGGCGATCAGCACTTCGTAGTCGTCGCGCGGTCCGAAGGCCAGCTCGTCGATCAGCATCCGCGAGCCCACGGCCGGATCGATCAGCGTGATGCCGCGGGCCGTCAGGTGCCGGGCCAGATCGCTGACCATGCCGACCTCGGCCCAGGGGCCCCAGGCCACGGCAAACACGCGGCTGGGCCATTGCCGACCCAACTGCGAAGCCAACTTGCTGAGCACCTCGTTGGCGGCGGCGTAGTCACTTTGGCCCCGGTTGCCGTAACGGCTGGCGATCGAGGCAAAGAACACCACGAACCGCACCTTGGCCGGATCGAGATTGCGATGGATAATCTGGGCGCTCTCGACCTTGGTGCTGAACACCCGATCGAAACTCTCGGGCGTTTTATCCTTAACGAGCTTGTCTTCGATGACGCCGGCCCCGTGGATCACTCCGGCCAAGCCGTCCTGCTGCGAGAGCTGCTTGAGCAGTCCGCCGAAGGTCGTCTCGTCGCGGACATCCAGGCTGTGGTATTCCACCTGCGAACCCGCCGCCCGCATGGCAGCCAGATTGGCCCGGATCTCGCGATCCGACATCAGGCGGCGGTAGGCCCGCTCAATCTCGGCCGGGGCGATGGACGCACCCTGCTCGCGGCACTTGGCGATCAGCGCGGCCTTGATCTTGGCCGGCTCAGTGAGGCTCTCGGTGGCGGGGTCCTCGTGATCGGCCGGCACCGGCGAGCGGCCCACCAGCACCAACCGGGGTTGGTAGCGCTGGGCCAACTCGATGGCGATTCTGGCCGTAATGCCCCGCGCTCCACCGGTGACCAGCACCGTTTCGCCGGGCTCCAGTCGCAGGTTGCCCTGGCCTGAACCAGCCGCCAAGGGGCCAGGGATTGGTTCCCAGGTGACCCGCTGTCGGCCCAGGTAGCCAACTTCCAGCGGCCCATTGGCATCGGCCAACTCGGCCCAAAGCTGCTCGACCAGGTCGGCCGGATGCTCGCTGAGGTCGAAGTCGACGTTGCGGACCAGGACGTTTTCCCACTCTTGCCCGACGCACTTCATGAAGCCGATGACTCCGCCGTGCCCGGGGCGATACGAATCGGGCAGCGGACCGTCGTTGAAGCCCAGTCCGCCACCCAGGGCCGTGGCGGACAGCAAAAATGCCCCGCCACGTTGGCCAGCGGCTTGCAGATCGTCGGCCAGCTCGCGGGCCAACAGGTACAGGCTCTTGGTGTCGCGTCGGGCACGCAGGGCCCAATTCTCGTCGTTGTCGGTCTCGGCCAAGGGGGCCAAGTGGCACAAGCCGCCAATGGATTCCAACGAGCTTCGCAGCCGCCGGGCCAGTTCGGTCACCACCTCGGGTTCACTGAGATCGCCCGAGTAGATGCCGTTGTCTTCGCTCAGCGGTGCGCCGTCGACCGAGCGAATCAGCACGGCCGGCTGACCAAAATCGCTGAGTCGATCCAACAGGTCGAGCGCCAGTCCGCGGCCATCGTCGGTCAGCAGCACGGCCCCGGCGGGAATCAGGGGCATGCCCGGCGGCAAGGGACAATCGACCAACTGCACCAGGCCCCGCTGTACGGCCACGACATCATCGCCCGAGGCCTGATCCGCGGAGTTCTCTGGGGACGCAGTGTCCTCCTGAAACGCCGAGGTCGAAGCGACATCGCTTACTTGTGGGGCCGTGCCCGCGTTGGCGTCCTGGCGGGCCACGGCCGTGGGTTCTGGTTCCGCGACGGGCGTCTGTTCCCTGACAGCCGTCGCATCAGCTTTTCCCACGAGCACGCTCTCCAGGTGCTCGAGGATGCCACCAATGGTCCGGATGCTGGTCAGCTTTTCGAGTTCAAGCTCGTCGCCCACGTCCTCGCTGTCGCCGCCCAGGTTGAGTTCCTCGGCCAAGGTGCCCAGAATCTCGACCCGCTTGATCGAGTCGACGCCCAGGTCGGCCTCAAGGTCCAACTCGTGGTCCAGCATCTCCGGCGGATAGCCGGTCCGCTCGCTGACCAGGGTCACCAGCCGGTCGCCCAGGTCTTCCTGCGAAAGGGCCGTCGAGGTGCTGGCCGGCACCGGCGGTTGGGCCGGCTTGGCGGGAGCCGCCACCATCTCGGACCGCGCCGGCTGAGCCGGGGCCGCGGGAGCCTCGCTCTTGGCGGGCGTCGGGGCGGGCTGGGTTTCGGGTTGCGGAGCCGGAGCGGCAAGCCGTTGCTCGGCACTGCTCGGCGCCGCGGGGGCGGGCGCCCGAGCGGGTTCGTGCGAGCCATTCTGCAGGGCCACGCCATTGGTCGAATGGGTCAAGGCCGGCATGGCGGGCATCGAGGCCGCGGGCAGTTGAGCCGAGGGAGCCGCGTGCTCGGGTCCGCTGGCTCCCAGATAGCCCAGCATGACCGACTGCTGGGTCTCAAGGAACTTGGCCATGACTTGCTGGAAGCCCAGCATGACCTGCGTGGCTTCATCGGCGTAGGGCCCCGGCGGATGCCCGTTGGACGGGGCCGAACCATACGCCCCGGCCGCAGCCGGTGGAGTCGGGTGCGTAGGAGATGCGCTCATCGGAGATTTTGAGGGTTGCGGAACATCGGCTGCCGGTGCGGCCGGCCGATGGGAAGAACGTGGAGGATGGCTCGCCGCAGCCGCGGCCGGTGCCGAAGCGGTCGGCTTGGGCGGAGTCGGCTGACTGGGTGGAGTCGAGGCGTTTGCCGAAGCAACCGCCTTGGTTTCTGAAGCGATCGCCTTGGTCGACCCCGACACCCGGGACCGGTGACCGGCATTGCGTCCCGAGGGGCTGGGCTGGCCCAGCAACTTGGGCTCGCCGGCGCCCACGGGACGACTGCGAATGCCGTTGACCATCCAGGTGCTGGGCGAATAGACCGGCTCGCCGGTTTCTTTGCCGAGTCGATTGAGCGGATAGGTCCGCGTGCTCCGCCGTTGATACAAGGCGTCCAGGTCCAGCGACACACCGGTGGTGGCCAACTGCCCCAGACCGTGGGCCAACTGCACCAGCCCGCTGCGTCCCACGGCGTCCAGCGTGACGACCCGGTGCGGGCGATCGCCCAGAATCTTGCGGACCAATCCGGTCAACACCGCCTGCGGACCGACCTCGACAAACACCCGCACGCCGGCGGCGTACATGGCTTCGATCTGTTCGACAAAGCGGACGGGCGAGACCAAGTGTTCGGACAGCAATCGCCGGGCCTCGGTGGTATCGGCCGGATAGGCCTCGGCCGTGGCATTCGAGTACACTGGGCGAGCCGGCGGGGCGAGCGACGCGGAACGCAGGTCGTCGGCCAGCCGCTGGGCCGCACTGGCGACTCCCGGCGAATGGAAGGCACACGAGACCGCCAGCCGCCGCCCGCGAATCCGTTGGGCCTTGAGCGCCTCGAGGGCCTGGGTCAGACCCTCTTCGGAGCCTGACAACACGGTCTGGTTGGGGGCGTTGTAATTGGCGATCGCAACCCCGTCGATCTTGCCGATGATCTCGCTGATGGTGCCGGGATCGCCACCCACGGCCACCATGCCGCCGGGCGTCTGTTGCGCCGCGTCGCGGATGTGCTTGCCGCGACGCAACGACAGGCGAATCAGGTCGGCATCGCTCAAGGCGTTGGCAGCCCACAGGGCGGGATACTCGCCGTAGCTGTGACCGGCCGTCACGTCGGGGCTCACGCCAAAGGTGTCCAGCAATCGGGTCAGGCCCACGGCCGTGGCCCCCAAGGCGACCTGCGCGGCGTCGGTTTGGGCCAAAGCCTCATGATTGGCGCGATCCTGATGTTCGCTGAAGGCGCTGGGCGGATACATCAACCGCGCGAGATTGTTCTCCAGATGACCGTCAACCACCGCGGCCGCGGCGTCGAGCGCCTCGCGGACCTCGGGAAAGTTCATGGCCAGGTCGGCCAGCATGTTGGGATACTGCGATCCCTGCCCGGGATACAAAAACGCCGTCTTGCCGCTTGGGCTTGCCGACCCGCTGCCATCGGCCTGATCGCCAGTCCAAGTGCCCGGCTTAGCCGCGAAGTACACGCCCCGGGGATCCTCCCAGCGGGTCTCGGGGCCAGCCAACAGCTCGGTCGCCCGAGTCAGCTTCTGCTTGAGATCATCGAGGTTCTCGGCCACCACGGCCAGTGTGGGATCGGTGCTGGCGGGCGAGGCCGAAGCCCACACGCTGGCGGCCAGTTCGTGCAGCACGGGTCGCGCCCCACCGGCCAGGGCCTGCGACACACTGGTCACGACTTTGGCCAATTCCTCGCGGTTGGCCCGACGGAACAGCAACAACTCGGCCGGCCAATGGATCCGCGCTGGCGAAGGCTGCTCGCAGAAGCTGCTGGTGTCTTCTTGAATCACGCAGTGGACGTTGGTCCCGCCAAAGCCGAAGGCACTCACACCGGCGGTCCGCGGCGAACCCGAGGCATGGACCCAGGGCCGGGCCTCGGTATTGAGATACAGGGCGCTTTGGTCGAGCTTGGCCCGTGGGCTGGGCGTTTCCACCAGCGTGGGCGGCAACACTTTGTGATAGATGGCCATGGCCGACTTGATGAGCCCGCCCACGCCCGCGGCACACTTGGTGTGACCGATCATGCTTTTGACGGACCCCAGGGCCACGCTCCGCGGAGCGGCACCGGCTTCGGCCAACACGGCGTTCAGGGCCTGGGCCTCGGTCTGGTCACCGGCCACGGTGCCGGTCCCGTGGGCCTCGACCAACTCCAGGCTCGTCGGCGAGAAGCCGGCCTGCTGGTAGGCCCGACGCAACGCCCGAAGCTGACCGGCGGCGTTTGGCGCGGTGAGGCCCTTCTCTTTGCCATCGCTGGACGAACCCATGCCCTTGATGACGGCGTAGATCTTGTCGCCATCGCGGCGGGCATCGGCCAACCGCTTGAGCACGACCACCCCGAGCCCCTCGCTGAGCACAATGCCATCGGCACTGGCGTCGAACGGTCGACAGCGTCCCCGCGGACTCAAGGCATGGGTCTTGCTGAAGGCCATGTAGGCGAACGGCGTCATCACCGTATCGGCCCCCAGGGCCACGGCCACGTCGGCGGTGCCGAGTTCCAGCTCCCGCACGCAGGCATGCACGGCCGACAGGCTGGAGGCACAGGCGGCATCGATCGCGTAATTCGATCCGCCAAAGTTGAAGCGATTCGCAATCCGGCCGACCGCCACGTTCAGCAGGAAACCCGGGAACGAGTCCTCGGTCCACTGCGGCAGGCGGTCCTCAATGTGCTCCATGATCTCCGACGAGCTTTGCGGCATCGACTCGACGGTGTCGATCAACGGCAAGCACGACCGGAAACCATAGGCCACCGCCAACGGACTGCCACCACCGCCCACGCCCAGCACCGTACAGGTCCGCTCGCGGTTGAACGGTCGCTTGGTGTAGCCGGCGTCGTCCAGGGCCTTGCGAACGGCCTCGAGCAGCAACAACTGCATCGGCTCGATACTGTTGACGCTTCGCGGCGTAATGCCGTAGCGCAACGGATCGACGGGCACGTCGCCCATGAACCCGCCCCACTTCGAGATGATCTTGTCGCGAGCCAGGGGATCGGGATCGTAGAACACCCGCCAGTCCCAGTGGGTCTTGGGGACCTCGGTGACGGTGTATTCCTTGTCGAGGATGTTCTCCCAGTAGCCCAGCACATCGGTGGAACCTGGATAGTGGCTGGCCATGCCCACGATGGCCACATCGCAGGGCCCCGGGCCAGGCGTCTCGACCACTTCAACGGATTGCGGCGCGAGCTGCTCCAGCCGGTGGGTGCCCTCGTCGCAGACCGTGCGGTGCAGCTCGGCGATGGTCGTGCGTCGGGTGTGCATGGCGGCCACCTGGCCCACCATATACATGCCCCGCTGGAACTGCTCGGCCTCGGGCAATTCGGCGAGTTCCCGCTTGCCGTGGCGATCAATGCGGTCGACGCCCTTGCTGGCCACCCGCAAGCGGCCGATGTTCATCCGCTCCAGGGCCTGCACGATCTCGTGGTGGCTCCGCCCTTGCTGCTCAAGCCGCAGGCGCTCCTGTTCGAACAAATCGTAATAAGGCGTCCGCAGGCAGCGAATCGCATGGCCGGGGCCGGTTTCGAACAGAATGGTCTCGGCCGCCGAAATCGCCTCCTGTTGGAACCGGGGGACAATCGCCCCGCCGGCCACGGCCTCTTCGGTAAACAGATACGCCGTGCCCATCAGGCCGCCGATCTTCACCCCGCGGGCCGCCAAGGGGGCCGCCAAGGCCGAGACCATCGCGGCACTGGTCGCATCGTGGATGCCGCCGGCAAACACAATCGAAAAGCTCTCGGGCTTGACCTTGGCCGAGAACGAGGCCAGCAGCACCTCGACCATGCTTTGCCACAGCACGAAGCTGGTCCGCGGACCCACGTGCCCACCGCACTCGCGGCCCTCAAAAATGAACCGCCGCGCCCCATCACGAATAAACATCGTGAGCAACTGCGGGCTGGGCACATGCAGGAAGGTCGGAATCCCCGCCTCTTCCAACTCGCGGGCCTGATCGGGCCGGCCACCGGCAATCAAAGCGTAGGGCGGCTGGTGCTTGAGGATCTCCCGGACCTGCTCCTTGCGGATCTCGGGCGGCAAAAAGCCCAGCAAGCCGGCACCCCAAGGACGCTCGCCCAGCAGGGCCTTGGTCTCGGACATCAGTTGGCCGACCTGCTCGCCCCGCAACAAGGCCAAGGCCAGAAACGGCAGAGCCCCGCCCTCGGCCACGGCCTGGCAGAACTCGGCGGTGTCGCTGACACGGGTCATCGGCCCTTGCAGCAGCGGATACCGCGTGCCGTGGTCTCGGGCCAACGGGGCGTCGGCGGCCAACGGCTTGAGCTGCGTCGCCAGATTCAAGTGGGCGCGGGCTTCGTCGCAGAGGATCTGAATCACGCCGGCGGTGGTCACGCCACGCTCGGCCAGACCCGCCGCCAAGGCCACATCCTGCCCCAGCAGGCGGAACACGCCGCCGCGAGCCAACACCTTGCCCAGCAGGTCGCGGAAGGCCGACTGCCGCTGCGTCGCATCGCGGGTGGCATCGACCGACAGGGCCTCTTCGGCCTGGCTGAGTTCGGTCCAGCTCGCCGCCCCGGGCCGATCGTACACCCGCACCGGATAGTCCAGGCGACCGCCGACCAGCCGGGTCTCGCTGCCGTCCAGGGCCGTGATCAGTCGACGGGTCTCAGCATCCAAGGGGCTTTCGCGAGTCAGCAGCAACTGGGCGTCCAGCACCACGCCCTGGGCGCCTGCCGCCAAACAGGCGGCGGCCGTCGCGGAGCCAATGCCGCCCATCACCCAGAAGGGCAGGTCCAGGCCTTGCTGGTCGGCCTTCTGCCGCCAGTGCTGCGTCAAAATAAATGCGGTTTCGGTGCCGACCCGACCGCCCGACTCGTGGCCTTTGAGGATCAGCCCGTCGATGCCCAGGCCCGCGGCCGTGACGCCATCGTTGACGTTGGTGACTTCGACCAGCACCCGCAGGC
>JBJHDE010000268.1:0-2642 GCA_050486385.1 Planctomycetales bacterium
CGAGGGCGGCGGCGGCGACAAGTTGCAGTATCGCCGAGGCAGCTATCGTGCCGTCAGCGGGCGGAGTAACGGCAAGGGCTGGTTCGACAATAACCAGTGGGAATCGCTGTTCAGCGCCAACGAGGCCAACGCCAAGCAGCGGATCCTGGCCATGCGGGGCATCATGCACTCGGTTGGCTACTACTCCACGCAGCACAATATGCAGTTGTACCCCGAGCCGGCGGCCAGCATCCGCGATGGCCTCAGCCAGACACTGCTGCTGGGGGAAATGATCACCCGCACGCACAAGAATCGCGGCACGTTTTGGGCCTACACCTACACATCGTACAACGAATCATCCGTCACGCCCGAAAGCCGCATTCTGATTGGCGACTACGATCGCTGCGTGCAGATCGGCGGCGCCGGTGGGGCCAACGCCTGCAAGCGCGGGTGGGGCAGCTATCACCCCGAGGTTTTGCATTTCGCCTTGGCGGACGGATCGATTTCGACCATGAACGTGCATCTCGACATCGAACTGCTGGCCAACATGGCCACGGCCGAAGGCGGCGAGACAACCGTGCTGACCAACTATTGAGAACCATGCGTCGTATTGTTACTGCGAGTAGATGGCCCGCGGTTCTTGAAATCCCGTATTCCCTGTTGATCCCTGCAAAAGTTCCGCGACGGCATTTGTGGCACTGGGGGGCTTGTTCACCCGCGTGTTTCGTAGCGTCCGCTGCACCTTCCGTCGTCGACACGGTTCGAGGACTTTCGCCGGCATCCGAGGGCTTCTCCAAGTGACCATGGCTATGCAAACAGAAAAAACGGATCGAGCGGGCTTCACGCTGATTGAACTGCTCGTGGTGATCACCATCATCGGGATCCTGATGAGCCTGCTGCTGCCGGCGGTCAATCAGATTCGCGAAACGGCCCGGATGACAAGCTGCAAGAGCAACCTGCGGCAGGTGGCGATGGCGGTGATCGCCTACGAAACGGCTCATCGCGTCTTTCCGCCCGGCGGCTACACCGAGGGCCAGTGCTGCGAGAGCCCGAGCTACGCCACCTGGACGATTCTCATTCTGCCGTTTATCGACCAGGAGCCCCTTTGGAAGGCCTATCGGTTTGACCTGGGCAACGGGGCCCCCGAGAACGCCTTGGTCCGCGAGACTTTTCTGCCAGTCTACGCCTGCCCTTCGGATGTTGAAGTCGAAGAGTTGAGCATCCCCGAAAGCGGCCCCGAGGGCGGCTGGGGCAGCAATATCCGTTATCGGCCTGGCAGCTACCGCGCCGTCAGCGGACAGACCAACGGGCGAGGCTACTTTGATGCCCACTCGTGGGAGGAACTCCACGGCGCGGGGCGGCTGCGGGATATTCTTGCCATGCGGGGCGTGATGCACTCGGTGGGGTATTTTTCTCAACGCCACAATCACATGCTTCGCCCCGAGTCGGCCGCTTCCATCCGCGACGGGCTGAGTCAAACGCTGCTCATCGGCGAGATGACCACCCGCACCCGCAAGCGCCGCCGAACCTACTGGGCCTACACCTACACCTCGTACAATCAATCCTCGGTGATTGCCGAAAGTCGCACTCTGCTGGGCGACTACGATCGATGCGTTTCGATCTCGGGTGCTGGCGGTGCCAACACTTGCAAGCGGGGTTGGGGCAGCTACCATCCCGAGACGATTCACTACGCCCTGGCCGATGGCCGGGTGGCATCGATGAGCCCGCATGTCGATGTGCAACTGCTGACCAACATGGCCAGCATCGAAGGCGGCGAGACGATGGTGCTGAGTTCCCAATGACGCGCCTGGTGCTGCTTCTGCCCCTGATGGTCGCTGGGCTGGCCGTTCCGCCAGCCGCGGCGAGCGATCCGGTGGTGGCTTGGGCGCCCAGTGACCAAGGCGCGTGGGTGGCCTATGTCCAGCAGGTCAGCCAACCGGCCGAAGCCGCCCGCTGGCTGTTCACCCCCAGCAATCAAACGGCCCCACGATTGCTCCAGCCCCAACCGGCCTGGGAGTTGTGGATTGCCGGCGGCCCCGACCGCACGGCCGTCAAGCTGCTGACCTCGCCCGACCCCATTGGCTCGTTGGCGTGGCATCCGACCGGCCGGCACTTGGCGTTTCTACGCGCGCACCGCGGCGATGGGCCACGGCGGGTCGAGCTGGTGGTGCTCGATCGCCCAACCCGCGAGCATCGCCTGCTGGAGCGGACACTGCCCGCCGAGCTTGCATCGCGGACCTCGCCCGAGAGCCTGGTCAGGCAGGGGGTCGAGTGGCATCCGCATGGCGACCAAATTGCGGCTTCGATGGGCGAGCGGCTCATCTTGTGGGACGTGCGCGACAAGCGCGAACGCCACGCCATCGACAACGCCCAGTTCCCGCGGTTCTCGCCTGATGGCGGGCAGTTGGCCTACTGCATCAGCGAGAGTGGCCGCCGGGGCCTGTACTTCACGTCCTCCATCGACGGGAGCGGTCGTCAAGACCTGGGACGAACCGTCCTGGCGGCGGCCGTGCCCGTGTGGTTGGACAATCAACGTGTGGGCTCTTGGAGTATCGAATCCGACACCCTGGGCGGCGGACGCCGCTTGCAGTTTGTGTTCAACCTCCGCGTCGAAGACCGCCCGCCCACCGCCGCGGTGCGGGTGTCGCCCACGCTGCCCAGCG
>JBJHDE010000268.1:2652-7455 GCA_050486385.1 Planctomycetales bacterium
GCCCAGCGAAGGCGAAAACGTACCCAGTCCACAGGTCAGCCATGCGTGGGCCAATGACCGCCTGACCGTCTCGCTGGCCGGCGGGATCTTGGGGGCCGGCAGCCTGTGGACGATGGATGTGGAACGCCCCGAGGCCATGCGTCGCTGGCATCCGCTGCATCCTGAGCTGCCGGTCGCCGTGGTGAGCGGCGCTCCCGATGGCCAGTGGATTGCCCTGCGATTGGGCCGCTTCGATGCCACCGGCGGAGTGCTGGTCGCACGGACCGCTGGGACGGGACGCACCGGTGCGGAATCGCATGTCGTGGCGGGCTCGCCAAGCCAGCGATTGGCGGCCTGCCAGCATTTGGCCGAAGCCTGCCATCGGCTGTTGCTGCGCGTGGGCGAGCCACCCCCGGAGATCAACATCGGGCCCCAACCCAACCGGCCGGCCACTCCGCCATCGCCCGCCGGACCAATCACCCGGCTTCCCGGACCCGGTGTGTTTGAACGACTCCGCGGCACCCCGAGTCGCGACGATCGGCCGGGCGTGGCCGATGTGCTGCGGCTGGCTAATGTGGCCGAGCGGCTGTTGGAGGATCCCCAGCCGTTGACGCTGGGGGCCGCCCACGAGTTGCGATTCTTTGTGGCGTTTCTCCGCGAAGACTGGTCGACCGCCCGGGCGACTCTGACCGAATTGGGCCGTCAGCCGCGAACACCCGACGAACGCCTGGCGTGCCTCTATCTGCTGGCCCGGGTCCGACACGCCCAGGGCCGTCAGGCCGAAGCCCTGATTCAACTCGATCGGCTCGAGCGGCAGCTTCTCGACACACCCGAGGATGAACGACCCGCCGCGCCGCGACGGTGGACCGAGGCGATCAACACCCTGCGTGCGGCCTGTTCCCCGGGCTGGTTCACACCCTGACCTATGGCCGGTGGGGACTCAGGCGGCATCCACGCCAGCCATCGCCCGCAGCACGGTCTCGGCCGAGCTGCCGCGGGGGAATTCGCCGGCGATGCGGCCATCGCGGACCACCAGCAACCGGTCGGCCAGCGACAACAACTCGGGCATCTCGCTGGAAATGACCACCACGGCCACACCCGAAGCGGCCAGCTCGCCGAGGATGTCGTGGATCTCCTGCTTGGCTCCGACGTCGACGCCGCGGGTGGGCTCGTCGACCAACAGCACCCGCGGCCCGGCGGCCAGCCATTTCCCCAGCACGACCTTTTGTTGATTGCCGCCCGACAGGTGCAGCACGGCGGCCTCGGCACTGGGGGTGCGGACGCGAAGCTGATCGATGGCCTGATGGGCTGCGCGACGTTCGGCGCGGCGATTCAGGCCCAGCCAGGTTTTCAGGCGGTCGAGGATCGTCAGCGAGGTGTTCTGCCGAATCGACATCGGCAACACCAGACCGCACTGCTTGCGGTCTTCGGGCACCAGGGCCAGACCCTGCCGGGCCGCCTCGTGGGGCGAAGCAATCGCCACCGGCTGACCGTCAAGCCGCACCTCGCCGCGGGCGTGGGGATCCAGTCCGAACAGGGCTTCCACAATCTCGGTCCGACCCGCGCCCACCAGCCCGGCCAGCCCCAGGATCTCGCCCGCATGCACCGCGAAGCTCACGTCGTGGAACTTGCCGGGACTGGCCAGACGGCGGACCTCCAGCCGTGGCGTCTCGCGGGCGATGTCGCGGGGTGCTGGCGGTTGAAAGAACACGTCGCGGCCCACCATCAGCCGCACCAGGGTGTTGCGATCGACTTCAGCGATGGGCCGCGTGGCCACGTGCCGCCCATCGCGGAGCACGGTAACACCCTGGCAGAGGGCGAAAATCTCTTCCAGCCGGTGCGAGACATAGACGATGGTCGTGCCACGTTGTTGCATCCGGCGAATCAGCTCAAACAGCCGGTCCACCTCGGCGGCGCCCAGCGAGCTGGTCGGCTCGTCGAACACCACCACTTGGGCATCGATGCCCACGGCGGCCGCAATCTGGACAAGCTGCTCTTGGGCAATCGACAGCGAGGCCACCGGGCGAGTGACATCCAGGTCGAGCCCAATCTCGGCCAGCATCGCCTGGGCCCGTTGCCGCATGGTCGCCCGATCGATGGTCAATCGCCCCGCCGGCAGATCGTGCAGGCAGAGGTTCTCGGCGACCGAGAGGTTCGGGCAGAACAGCAGCTCTTGATGTACGATGGCCACGCCGCCCCGGGTGGCTTCGTGGGGACTCCGGAAGGCCACGGGTCGCCCGCCCAGTACGATCCGCCCCGAATCGGCCGTGGTGACACCCGCCAGAATTTTTCCCAGCGTGCTTTTGCCCGCCCCATTCTCGCCCAACAAGGCGTGGCAGGCCCCAGCCTGCACGGTGAACGACACATCGTCCAGCGCTTGAACGCCGGGATAGGCCTTCGAAATGGCTTCGAATCGCAGGGCAGGTTCGTCGCTGGCCATCGCGTCAACGGCTCGTGGGATTGGGGGCGAAGTCAGACACCGCCCGCCAAGTATCATCGCCCCCGAGTCGTCTGGCCATGGGCAGATCCCCTGGGGCAGGCAACGGCCTTCACACAATTTTGATGCTTCTTCCCCCTCTCCCCAACCATTGGTCAAGATTGCCCCCCCAGAGTGTCGATGAATCCCGTGGGCTGGCCCTGGATCACCAGGGCTATCGATCCCCACAAGATCATGGTGACGGGTCAGCGGGTACGGAGAGGGTGTCCATCCGTGCCAAAGACAGAATATCGACGCGTTCTGGCCAACACTGCGGTGATAGCTGAACGCCCGTTGAGAGAATCAACGGGTGCCGGGCCCATGGTGAGTTCTCGGAGCCACGGGGATGGAGTTCCATCCTCAGCGACGGTGACGCAGCAGGTGTGATGCCGATCTCGGGTGGGCTGAGATTCCCATCACACGACGATCACCGCGGAGTGGCCCGTTCGATCGAACGCGTGTGCGTTTCCAATTCTCTGGGATTTCCACGGCGCGTCGGCTCCGCGGAAATCTTCCGAGAGCCGGTGCGCGCCGCGCCGACCCGTCGCCTGGGAGCCACACTTCCAGGCGGATGGATCCTCTTGGTGGCTGAATGGCTGTCGGAAACCCCGGCCCCATGCCGGAGCGCCTGTCAGTCAAGATCGTGGCGAAAACGAATTGCGGACTGAGCGAATTCTCCACGGGGGCGCGGACGATGGTCAACGCAACGCACGGGGTCCAAACGCAGGGACTCGGCACATCCAGGTCCGCGCGAAGCGGCGTTCGTGGGCCAGCGCTGTTGTTGGGGATGCTGGCACTGCTGGTGGGGACTCCACCCGCTCAGGCTCAGCAACCGGTCGCGCTGCCCGGTCACCAAGTTCAAGCCGGCGCGGTGGGGCTTGACGAAAAGGGTCGCTACTTCTGGATTCGCAACGAAGTGGGCGAGGGCGTGGGTTATGACAATGGCTTCACGCACTTGGGCATGTTTCAGCCCATGCTGGTAAGTTCAGAGTCACTCTCGTTTCTGGAAGTTCGCGGCCTGCTGGATTACGACGGCAATCTGGGCGGCTCGCTGGGCCTGGGTGATCGTTGGAACCTGTGCGCTTGTGGGTCGGTGTTTGGGTGGAACGCCTGGTACGATGTCGACAGCCGCAATCCCAATTTTCATCAGTTCGGCCTGGGTGCCGAGTATATTCGCGATTCTTGGGACCTGCGCGGCAACGTGTACCTGCCCGTGGGCCGACGGCAATTTGAGCGCGGTGTCGCCCAAGTGCTGTTCGATGAGCCCTTCTATCAAAATCGTAACATTGTGATGGGCGATCGCTTTGCCCGCCAGTTCACATCGTTGGGCGGCCTGGATATGGATCTGGGCGTGCCCATCGCCCCGCTGGAAGATTTCAACGTCTCGGCCTATGGCGGTTGGTACCACTATCAGGGACCTGGCGTCGATCAGGTCTGGGGCGGGCGATACCGTGTGGCGGCGCAGCCCGTGCCCAGCGTGGGGCTGGACCTGACCGTCTCGCACGACAACGTCTTCAAGACCACGGTCAACTTTGGTGCCATGTGGATCTTCAACGCCCGCCGGGCCCCACGCCGTAACGATCCGGTGCCCGCTCAGATGTTTGCTTTGACCCGCCGCAATAACCGCATGGTGATTGACGAACGGGTCACGCAGCAACCCCTTTTGGCCACGGCGCACGGCACCGGGGCGGTGATCGACGTGGTCCACGTGGATGCTAGCGCCGCGGGTGGTGGCGACGGCTCGTTTGAGAATCCGCTCAACAATCTGGCGGATGTCGAGGCCGCCGGTCGCAACAGCAGCATTATCTTCGTCCGCAGTGGCAATTATTTCCTGGATGGCGATGGGCTGGCCCTGCGTCGCGATCAGCGTTTGCTGGGTGACGGCCTGGCAGGCATCGAGCCGCACCTGGTCCATTCGCAGCAAGGCATCTTCGCTCTGCCCGGACAAACCGCTGGTCCGCGGCCCATCATCAACAGCACCGCCGACTTGGCCACCATCCGCTTGTTTCAAGACAACGATCTTGTGACCAACCCCGAGGTGGCCGGCTTCGAGATTCACTCGACGGCCTCAATTGGCATCCTGGGCGGATTGAATCAGGGTGTCAGCATTCACAACAACATCATTCATGGCGGTGGCGACTACGGCATCGTGCTGGTCAATACCAGCGGCACGACGTTTAACAATCCCTCCGCGGTCGCCGGCGACAACGCGATCCGCAACAACGAAGTCTACGATCAGCGCTATGGCGGCATCCTGGTGTCGAACATCCCGGCGTCAACCCTGGAAGACATCTTGGATGTCTCGGCCAGCGACTTCCCGGTGGGGCTCGATCCCGCCGGACCGCTGT
>JBJHDE010000269.1:0-7443 GCA_050486385.1 Planctomycetales bacterium
GGCTGGCAAAGCCGTTCTCGGCGGTCAACGGCCCCACCCCATGCTTGAGTGGCAGCCACGTCAAGCGGCCGTCCTCGTGCAGCCGGGCGACGTACAGGGTCCCGCGATCCAGCAACTCGCGATTGGCCGCCGGGTCGCTGCCGCGGACCGGATCCTGGGAGACGTACTTGTAGATGTACTCGCCCCGCTGATCATCGCCGGAGTACACCACCAGCCGGCCGTCAGGGGCAATCACGGTGGTGGCCCCTTCGTGCTTGAAGCGGCCCAGGGCCGTCCGTTTGATTGGGGTGCTGGTCGGATCGTAGGGGTCAACCTCGACCACCCACCCAAAGCGATTGGCCTCGTTGGGCTCTTCCGCCACGCGGAACCGCGGCTCGTGCCGCGACCAGCCCACAATGTCCTGGCTGCCAATGCCGTAGCGGGCGTTGTTGGCCTGCTGCTCGGGGTCGGGATGCTCGCCGGCAAAGTACAAGTTGAAGTTCTCTTCGCAGGTCAACACCGTGCCCCAAGGCGTGACGCCGCCGGCACAATTGTTGACGGTGCCCAATACGCTGCGACCTTCCGGATCGGCCTGGGTCTTGAGCCACGGGTGTCCGGCCGCCGGCCCCGAGAACGTCATCGGCGTGTCCAGCGGGGTGAGCCGACGATTCAGCGGCCCCACCACCGGCCGCCAGCCGTCGGCCTCGCGACGGACCTCGACCACCGAGAGGCCCTGGGCGGCCATCTCGATTTTCACTTGCTCGGGGGTCGTCCGCTGGCTGGCCGTCGAGGCTTCGAGGCCAGGGAACATCAGCCACGGGCAGGTGTACTCGTGATTGACAAACAGCAGCCCGTGCTGGCTGGAATCCGACCCCCGGGGCAGGGGCAGAAAGGCGACAAAGTCGTTGTTGAAACCAAACTGTCCGAGTTGGGCCTCGACCGATTGCCGGGCCGGATCGAACGGCGGGGCCCCAGGCAGCACGGGGTCGCCCCACCGCACGAGGACGCTGGCCTCGTGGTCGTCGGCCACCTGATGATCGGGCGTGATGCCATGCGGCACTTCGGCAAATCGCAAGGTGCCCGCCGGCGACGTGTCGCCCTGGGCCCAGGATTCGCCACACAACGCCCCCCCAACCCAACCGGCCGCCAACGCTTGCATCGCCCCGCGTCGCGAAATCCGTCGGGCCAGCACCTCGTGAAAGGCCGGCGCAGTGCGTCGCGAAATCGGCCGGTTATCAGGATCACTCATGGTCGAAATTTTCCAAATTTGGGGAAATGTCGGGCCGCCAAGTCGGGCCAGAACTCCAGGCGAAAACCGCGGGCAAGCCCCGCTGCACCCCTTCTCTGACCCCGAGAATCTGCTACAGAAGGAACACCCGCGCAGCCGGCCCGCCGTAAGCTATCATCATGGTGATGAAGCAGCGGACGGCTGCCAACCTGGTGACAGGCGGCCTCATCGAAACTTCAAATCCCGGAGCCTCCATGAGTGTCGAGAGTCCCGTCGTGCCCGAAGCGGCCTTGGATCGCATGCCCAGTCGCGTGATCATCGAGTCGATTCGGCCGATGATCGATGGCGGCGAATTCCCCATCAAGCGGGTTGTTGGCGAGAGCGTGATCGTCGAGGCCGATTGTCTGGGCGACGGCCACGATCTCGTGGCCGCCGTGGTCCGCTACCGTCGGGCCGACTCGGGCCGCTGGCACGAAACCTCGATGCTGCCGCTGGGCAACGACCGCTATCAAGGCCAGTTCACCGTCAATGAGCTGGGCCGCTGGGAATACTGCGTCAACGGTTGGGTCGATCGCTTCGGAAGTTGGCAGCGGGAGGTCCGCAAAAAGCACGATGCCGGCCAGCCGGTGATGCTGGAACTCATCGAAGGCAGCGAGCTGGTGGTCTCGGCCGCCGGCAACGCCGTGGGCGACGAAGCCGACCGCCTGGACGAACTGGCCGCTTTGCTGAAAGACGAGACCGCCGACCTGGAGCATCGGCTGACCGCCGCCCTGAGCGACGAACTGACGGCCCTGATGGACCTGCACGCCGATCGCGCGCCGGTGGCCGCGAGTCGGGTGCTCGAAGTCACGGTCGATCCCCGCCAGGCGGTGTTCAGCAGTTGGTACGAGTTCTTCCCCCGCAGCGCCAGCCCCGACCCCAAGCGGCACGGCACCTTCGATGACTGCATCGCGCGGCTGCCCTACATCGCCGAGATGGGCTTCGATGTGGTCTACCTGCCGCCGATTCACCCGATTGGCACCAGCTTCCGCAAAGGCCCCAACAACACGCTGACGGCGGGCCCCGGCGATCCCGGCAGTCCCTGGGCGATTGGCTCCGAGGAAGGCGGCCACACGGCGATTCATTCCGAGCTGGGCGATTTCGACGACTTCGCCCGACTCGTGGCCGAGGCCGACCGGCTGGGTCTCAAAATTGCCCTGGACATTGCCTTTCAATGCACGCCGGATCACCCCTGGGTGACCGAGCATCCCGATTGGTTCAAGCATCGGCCAGACGGCACAATCAAGTACGCCGAGAACCCGCCCAAGAAGTACCAGGACATCTACCCCTTGGAGTTCGAGTGCGACGACTGGCGGAGCCTGTGGGCCGAGCTTCGCGACGTGTTTCTGTTCTGGATTGAGCGGGGCGTGACCATCTTTCGTGTCGACAACCCGCACACCAAGCACTTCCGCTTCTGGCAGTGGTGCATCGCGCAGATCAAGCAGCGGCATCCCGAGGCGATGTTCCTCAGCGAGGCCTTCACACGGCCCAAGCTGATGAAATGGCTGGCCAAGGCCGGCTTCACGCAGAGCTACACCTACTTTACCTGGCGCAACAGCAAACGGGACCTCACCGAATACCTGGTCGAACTGACCCAGACCGAGTGCCGCGAGTACATGCGGCCCAACTTCTTTGCCAACACGCCCGACATTCTGCACGCCTACCTGCAAATCGGGGGTCGGGCGGTGTTTCAGATTCGGCACGCGCTGGCGGCAACGCTATCGGCCAGTTATGGCATTTACGGGCCGCCCTTTGAATTGTGCGTCAGCCAGCCGGTCCGCACGGGCAGCGAAGAGTACCTGGATAGCGAAAAGTACCAGCAGCGGCATTGGGACCTGAACGCCCCGCACTCGCTGCGGCACTTCATTGGTCGCGTGAATCGCATCCGTCAGGATCATCCCGCACTGCAGCAAAACTGGAACCTGCGGTTCTTTGATATCGACAACGAATCGCTGCTGGCCTACGGCAAGTTCAATGGCTCGGCCGACAGCCTGATTGTGTGCGTGGTGAACCTCGACCCGGTTTACACCCAAAGCGGTTGGCTGCGGCTGCCGCTGGACGAATTGCAATTGAGCCATCACGAACCGTACCAGATGCACGACCTGATGACCGACGCCCGCTATACCTGGTCGGGTGAACGCAACTTTGTGATGCTCAATCCGCAAGAGTGCCCCGTACACATCTTTCATGTCCGCCGCAAGGCGGGCGGTCCGACCGAGGCCGGCTCCCCAATGTAAGGCGGCCTGCCGGTGCTGATTATTCGATTCCCGCAAAGCCATGAGTCCGCCGGTTCCCACCGAGCCCGCGAAACCCAATCAGCCCAGGCTCGCGCGATGGCTGTTTGGTGCGTTGCCGGATTATCCGAGTCGTCAACACAATCGATCTCACACCCGTTCGTCCGATAGGAATAGGTATACAGCACGATGGCGGAGAAGTCGGGCAAGGACCCCTTGTGGTACAAAGACGCAATCATCTACGAGCTGCACGTTCGAGCGTTTTTCGACTCGAACGACGATGGCTACGGCGACTTCCGCGGACTCAGGCAGAAGCTGGATTATCTGCAAGACCTGGGGATCACGGCCCTGTGGCTGCTGCCGTTCTATCCCTCGCCGTTGCGGGATGACGGCTACGATATTGCCGACTACTACAACGTGCATCCCCGCTACGGCACGCTCGACGACTTTCAGCTCTTCGTGGACGAGGCCCACAGCCGTGGGTTGAAGGTCATCACCGAGCTGGTCATCAATCACACCAGCGACCAGCACCCCTGGTTCCAGCAGGCCCGCAAGGCACCGAAGGGCAGCCCGGAAAGGGACTTCTACGTCTGGAGCGATACCGATCGCCGGTACGAAGACGCCCGGATCATCTTTCTGGATACCGAGCACAGCAACTGGGCCTGGGACGAGACGGCCAAGAGCTTCTATTGGCACCGCTTCTTCAGCCATCAACCCGACCTGAACTACGACAACCCCGCGGTGCTTCGCGCCGTGATGGATGTGATGAAGTTCTGGATGGACATGGGCGTCGATGGCCTGCGGCTGGACGCGATTCCCTACCTGATTGAACGCGAAGGCACCAACTGCGAGAACCTGCCCGAGACCCACGGCATTCTCAAACAGTTCCGGGCCGAACTCGATCGCCATTACGACGACCGCATGTTCCTGGCCGAAGCCAATCAGTGGCCGGCCGACGTGCTGCCGTATTTCGGCGATGGCGATGAATGCCACATGGCATTTCACTTTCCGGTGATGCCGCGGATGTTCATGGCCGTGCGGCAGGAGGATCGCTACCCGATTATCGAGATCCTCCGCAAGACGCCCGAGATCCCGGCCGAGTGCCAGTGGGCCATCTTCTTGCGGAACCACGACGAGTTGACCCTCGAGATGGTCACCGACGCCGAACGCGACTACATGTACGCCCAGTACGCGGCCGATCCGCAGATGCGAATCAATCTGGGGATCCGCCGGCGTTTGGCCCCGCTGCTGGAAAACAGCCGGCGGCGGATCGAATTGATGATGAGCCTGCTGTTCAGCCTGCCCGGCACGCCGGTGCTGTATTACGGCGACGAGCTGGGCATGGGCGATAACATCTTCTTGGGCGACCGCGACGGCGTGCGGACCCCCATGCAATGGAGCGCCGACCGCAATGCCGGATTCAGCCGCGCCGACTTCGCCCGGCTGTTTCTGCCGCCCATCGTCGACAACATTTACAATTATCAAACCGTCAACGTCGAGATGCAGCAGCGGGATCCGTCGAGCCTGCTCAACTGGAGCAAGCGGATGCTCGCCCTGCGAAAACAGAGCAGCACCTTCGGCCGCGGCACAATCGAGTTTCTGCTGGGCGACAACCGCAAGGTCTTGGCCTACCTCCGCCGCCACGAGGACGAGGTCATCCTCTGCGTCGCCAACCTCAGCCGCTTTCCACAGCCGATCCGGCTCGACCTGGTCGAGTTCGCCGGCTACACGCCGGTCGAGATGTTCGGTCGCTCGCTGTTTCCGCCCATCGGCGAGCTGCCGTATTTCCTGACCCTCGGCCCACACGGCTTCTACTGGTTCCGTCTTGAGACCCAGCCGGAAAGCCTGGTCGCGACCCCACCGGGTGCCCTGATGGAAGAAGATCGCGTCGTCCCCGTGGTCCGCCTGCCCCAGTTTGGTCGACTGATCGAGGGCCAGCACCGCGCGGTGCTGGAACAAAGCGTGCTGCCGGCCTTCATCGAGAGCCAACGCTGGTATGGCGGCAAGTCGCGCGACCTGGAGACCGTCAACATCCGCGACTGGGCCCCGCTGTTGCCCAGCGATTCGGGCCATCCAAGCTGGCTGTTGATCGTCGACCTGCACTATGCCTCGGGTCGGCCCGAACAGTATGCCTTGCCCGTGGCCGTGGCCACCGACGAACAGGCCGAGGAACTGCTCCGCGGTCACTCGCCCGCCGTGTTGGCCCGGCTGGAGGCCGGCGACCAGGAAGGCGTATTGTTTGACGCCCTCGCCGACGACGCCAGCGTGCTGCGGATCCTGGCGACCATTGCCAACGACGAGGCGATCGTCAGCAACTCGGGCTCGGTCGTGGGTTCCACCACGGCCAAGTTCCGGGAACTGCTGGGCGATGCCACCGTCGAGAGCCTCGACGTGCGGCACTCGCTCATGGAACAAAGCAATACCAGCGTGTTCTACGGCGACCGCTTTGTCATGAAGCTCTTCCGGCGGCTGGAAGGCGGCGTGAACCCCGATTTCGAGATCGGGCGGTTCCTCACCGAAGAAACCAGCTTCGATCGCTCGCCGCAGACCGCCGGCGCCCTGGAGTACCGGCCCCGCCGCAATTCGGCCGCCACCGTGGCCATGTTGCAGCAGGTCGTCCCGAATCAGGGCACCGGGTGGGAACTGACCCTGGGCGAAGTCAGCCGCTACTACGAACGGGTCAGCAGCCGCCTGCGTGGACTGTTGCCGCTCGAAGGCGATCAGCGGACCCCACTCGAACTGGCCCAAGACGAGCTGCCCGAACAGGTCATCGAGACCGTCGGCCCGCTGTTGCGAATCTCCGGCGTGTTAGGCCGCCGCACCGGCGAGATGCATGTGGCCCTGGGCACGCCGACCGAGGATCCCGCCTTCGCCCGCGAAGACTGGACCCCGGCCGACAGCAAAACGCTGGTGCAGCGACTGGAGAGCATGACCGGCGGAGCCATCGACGACTTGCGACGCTCGACCCCCGAGCTGCCCGAAGTGGTGGCCCTGATGGCCGAGCGGGTGATCTACGAGACGCCGTCGCTGGTCCACCGTGTGGCGGGGCTGGCCAACGCCGAGTTCACCGCTGCGCGGACCCGCGTCCACGGCGACTATCACTTGGGTCAGGTGCTGAGCGTGGAAGGTGACTTCGTGATCCTGGACTTCGAGGGCGAGCCCGCCCGGAGCCTGGCCGAGCGGCGGACCAAGGACTCGCCGCTTCGCGACGTGGCCGGCATGCTGCGCAGCCTGGATTACGCCGCCTTTGGTGGGCTGTTTGAATACACCCACGATCGGCCCGAGGACTTCGAGACCCTGGAGCCCTGGGCCCAGCATTGGCGTCGCTGGACGCAGGCGGCCTTCTTGCGCGAGTACCTGGCCACCGTGGCCGACCACGACCTGGTGCCCGAGAATCCCCAGCAACTGGCCGCGCTGCTGTCGTGCTTCGTGCTCGAAAAGGCCTTCTACGAAGTTCGTTACGAACTGGGCCATCGCCCCACCTGGACCCGCATTCCCTTGCGAGGCATCCTCGACTTGATCGAGCAAGCCTAGTCGACAGGTCCATTGACGAAAGGCGTGTGGGTCGGGCGACCCGCACGCCTTTCGTTCACTCGGGCGTTCAGTCTACGGTGGCGGCGTCGGCCCGCTGTTGCCAGAACCGCCGGGCCTGGTCGAGGTGCTCGGTCAGGCGGCGGCGTTCGTCATCGTTGGCGGCTTCGGCCAGCAGGGCCTCGGCCCGCTCTTCCAGCCAATCCTGAAAAAACTGGACCGCCTTGCGGCTGATGCGGGCCTTGCTGTCGACATGCACATAGAACGGGGCGCTGGTGACGTAGCGGTAGGTCTTGGGTTCGGCACACACCGCCCGCAGCAAGAACCAGCCGCTTTCGGTGAACTCCAGCGGTGGAATCCGCCCGCCCTGTTGGGCAAACTCGTCCAGCCGCAGCATGTGGACCACCTCGCCGTCGCGGATGACCTCGAAGT
>JBJHDE010000270.1:0-7430 GCA_050486385.1 Planctomycetales bacterium
TACTTTTGCTGGAATCGATAGCAAGCAGTGGCACACCTGCGCTGCGATCTGCAGGAGAGATCGTTGAGATCAGCAGTCGCTGGTGTCAGCGACGCGGGGCACTGTTTTCGCGAGCGACCTGGGGGCGATGGGGATCGTCGCCGTCGAGGATGGTCCAGATGGTGGCGTGCTTGCGAAGGTTTTCCAGGTAGCGGGCCTCGGCTGCTTCGCGGCGTTTGGAGACAATCTTTTCGCGAATCTTCTTTTGGGTCTCGCGGAAGTCGGTGTAGCCGGCTTCTTCACGCTCGGTGACCAGCAGGATGTTCAGACCCTGGGGGGTCTCGATGATCGGACCAGGTTGGCCCACGGGCTGAGTGAACAGGGCCTTGTCCATTTCTTTATTGGCCAGGCTCCCCTTGGTGGTCCAGTTGCGGAGTCCGCCGTCGCTGGCGGTCAGACCGTGCGAGGCCTCGCGGACGACATCCTCGAAGCGTTCGCCCTTGAGCACCACGCGGTTGCCCAGTTCGGCCATTTGTTTCCAGGCGGCGTCGCGGTCCTTGACCTTGGAGAAGCTGATCACCAGCTCGCGGTACCGCGCGCGGGCTTCATTGTAATAGTCTTGCTTATTCTCGTTGTAGTAGTTCAGCAATTGGGCCCGAGTCACGGTCTCGTCGTAAGTGACTTCACGCTGCATGTAGTGACGGCCGAGCATCGTTTCTTGAAAGGCTTGCCGCTGAGCATCCACCGAGGTCCCCGTCTGGGCCATGCGGGCTTCCAGGGCCGCGCGGTCGGACAGACCATTCTCTTGAATCATCTGATCCAGTCGATCAGCGAACGCCTTATCAAGCTGTTCTTGCACACCAGCCATCGCGCCGGGCGGCAGGCCCCGTTTGGCGGCCAGGTACATGAGCTTGCGTTCCACGAGGGAATCGAGCATCTGCTGCAGCAATTGCCCCCGGGCCTGTTCAATGACCGAGTCCGGCGCGCCGCGCTCTTTGGCGACGTTGATCCGCAGCTCCACCTGGGGCAGAACCTCCGAGGCCAGCACGACCTCGTTGTCTACGCGGGCCACAATCTGGGCGTCGACCACTTCGCCCGGACCCAGGTTGGTCTCCAGGTCGGCGGCGCGATAGGCCAAGGGGCGAATCTCGCCGGTGGCTTTGGGTTCCCGCGATGCGGAGGCCAACTGCGGGCCCGAGGGCTGCGGATCGCGCTGGCGGTAGTCGCTGAATTGCTGCCAGTTTTCCATGGGCAGGCCCGCCGGTTGAGCCTGCCGCTGCGGCGGATCGTTCGACCAGAAGCTGACCTGCGGTTCGGGCCGTTCGGCCGGCGGCTGAGTGCGGGGCGCCTCGGCCACCCGCGGCGCCGTCGGTTCGGGCCGGGCCGTCGGAGCCCCCGGCCGTTGCCAATCGGGCTCGGCTGCGGGCGGCGGAGAGGTCGGGCTTTCGGTGGTTGATGGGTACTGGCCCGCCATCACCATTGGCCGGGGCTCGGGTCGCGGCTCGGCCGGCGGCGCGGGCTCTGTGAGTCGCGAGGTCTCGGGCGTGCGATTGGCCGGGGCAGGAGTCTCTCGTGACACGACCAGCAGGCCACCCGCAGAGGGGTCGGCTGCGGGAGGCCGATCCAGCGCGGCAGTGCGATCGGTCATCGGGTAACGCTCGGCCGCAGCAATGGCTTCGGTCGAGGGATACTGTCCGCTGGCGGCGATCGCTGGGGGTGCCGGCGTCGTTGCCGGCGGCTCGGGCACCGGTTGGGTCGTGCGGTTGGCGGTCGATGAGGCCTCAACGCCCGGAAAGGCTTGAACGCTGCCGGGACGGAAGGGCCGCGCGCCGCGTTCGCCGCCAGAACCGGCGGCGTTGGCAACGCGATTCTCGGGCGATGCCGCGTCAACACGCCCAGGGAACAGCCGGTCCGAGCCGGTTGGGGCCGAAGCCGCCGTGTTGGGTTGATTCCAATTGGGTGGGGCCGCGGGCGACTGAGTCGATCCCAAAACGGGAGCCGGCGCCGGCGTGGCGCGATCCCGCGATTCGTTCGACGATGGCTGAGCCAGGCGGGTCGTCGCCGCCGGGGGCTCGGGCTGGCTGGGCGAAGGCGTCCGCGGTTTGCCATCCGGACCCAAGACCTGCGGCATAGGCCAAGTGGTCGGCCGTTGGGCCGAGGTCGTGGTCGTGGGGGCTACGGTTGTCGGAGCGGTCGGCGGCACCCCTCGGGCGATGGTCTCGCGGGGCCGCTCGGCCATCCGCGGCAACTCGCCGGGTGGTGTGAGTGCGTCGGGCGATCGCTGTCCGGAAGCCGGGCCCGAGACCGGACCACTGGGAACCGGATAGCCGCCCGATTGGTAATACGGGGGGGGAGCCGGAGGCCGCGGCGGAGGCGGCGTCCGCGGGGCTTCACGAACCGTGGCGTAGCCCACATCGTTCTGCGGGGCACCTTGTGGAGCCGGTGGCGAACGCCCAACTCGGGTGGTATAGCCGTCCGACTCCGCGCCCCAATTGCCGGCGGGCGGCTGGGCGGCGACTTCGGCCGGAGGGCTCCATCCCGGCGCAACGCCCAGCGAGTGGCTTAGCACGCCGACTCCGAGTGCGGCAAGCAAGGCATTCGTGATGAGGCTTCGCTTCACGGGACGAGTGTCTCCGGAAATTGGCCGGTGGCGGTCGGGGTCGGCCGTGTCCCCCTGGGCATCCGAGCCCCAGGACCAGCCGAGCGCAGCGCCGCCCGCATTCGATAAGACGACCAGTGTTCTGTTACTCGGCGGCATGCGGAAAAGAACTTGAGTTCCAATCCGCCGACCTGGCCAGATTTCAACGATGAGTCGGGTCCGACCCGTCGCGGCGACTGCCGCGGGTCGGGCGATTGTCCGGCGGGGGAATCTAGCCGCCAGCGGGAGGTGGCTGCAACAGCGATTCCAGCCGATCAAGCACCTTCTCGGGACTTTCGACGGCCGGGCCGAGCTTCACATACGCCGTTTTGGGGTCCACAATCTTGACCTGACCCCGGGTGTGCAGCACCAATTCGGCAATCCGATTCCCCGATCGATAGGCCAGCACGGCGTGGGGGCCATCGATGTGAATCCGGGCAAGCTGCCAGTTGTGCGCCCAGACCCGTAGTCTGGCTAAGCGGAGAATCCGGCGGGCCACCTGAGGGGGGCGACCAAAGCGATCGCGGAGTTCGCCCTCAAGCTGATCGACCTCCTCGACCGTGCCGGCCCGGGCCAGCCGGCGGTAGACGTCAATTTTCATCCGCATGTCGGGCACATAGTTGGCCGGCAGATAGGCCTCGCCGGCCAGGTCGAGTTCCACCTCAATGCGTTCGGGGGCGGGTTGATCCTGAATGTGCCGAACGGCTTTTTCCAGCATTTGGCAATACAGCTCGTAGCCCACCGCGGCGATGTGGCCGCTTTGCTCGGTGCCCAGCAGGTTGCCGGCCCCGCGGATCTCGAGGTCGCGCATGGCGATGCCGAAACCGGCCCCCAGGCTGCTGAACTCTTCGATGGCCATCAGCCTTCGGCTGGCGTCGCCGGTCAGGGGTTTTTTGGGATCGACCAGCATGTAGCAGTAGGCGCGGTGTTTGTAGCGGCCCACCCGGCCCCGAAGCTGGTGCAACTCGGCCAGGCCGTAGTGTCCGGCATCGTCAATAAACATGGTGTTGGCCCGCGGCACATCGAGCCCGCTTTCCACAATGGTGGTGGCCACCAGGATGTCGCATTCGTGGTTCACGAAGCCCAGCATCGCCTGGTTAAGCTCGTCTTCGCTCATCTGGCCGTGGGCGGTGCTGATGCGTGCCTCGGGGACGATGCGGGCCAGTTTGCCGGCCAGCTTGGTGAGATCGCCAATCCGATTGTGAACAAAGTAGACTTGGCCCCCACGTCCCAGTTCGCGACGGATGGCGTATTCGATGAGCGTTTCGTCCCAGCCGGTCACGCGGGTCTCGACCGCCAGGCGATCGGCCGGGGGCGTCTCGAGGCTGGAGATATCGCGGAGCCCCAACAACGACAAATGCAACGTGCGAGGGATGGGCGTGGCCGAGAGCGTCAGCACATCGACCAGCCGTCGCAGGTGCTTGAGCCGCTCTTTGTGCTCGACGCCGAACCGCTGTTCTTCGTCGATGACAACCAGGCCCAGGTTGGCGATTTGCACATCGGGCTGCACCAGCCGATGCGTGCCAATGACAATATCCACACTGCCAGCGGCAAGCTGGTCGAGCAGCTCGCGCTGCTGGCCCTTGGTCCGGAAGCGACTCAGCGCGCCGATCGAAAACGGAAACTCCCGCATCCGCTCGGTGAAGGTCCGATAGTGCTGCTCGGCCAGAATCGTGGTCGGCACCAATACGGCCACCTGGTAGCCGCTGTCGACCGCCTTGAAGGCCGCCCGCATGGCCAGCTCGGTCTTGCCGAAACCCACTTCACCGCAGATGAGCCGATCCATCGGCCGCGCGGATTCCATGTCGTGCTTGATGCTCGACATCGCCGTGAGCTGGTCGGGCGTCTCGTTGTAGGGAAAGCTCTCTTCAAACCGGGTCTGCCATTCGCTGTCGCCTTCAAAGGCAATCCCTTTCAACGCCTGCCGCTGGGCCTGCAAGTCGAGCATGTCGCTGGCCAGGTCGGCCACGGCTTCTTCGGCTTGCTCCTTGCGGCGGGTCCACATCCGCCCGCCAATCCGCGACAGCGTGGGCTTATCGCGTTGACCACCAATGTACTTTTGGACCAAATCGATCTTGGTCGCCGGCACGTAAATCCGGGTTCCACCGTGAAACTCCAGCTCGAGGTGTTCCTCGCGGTGTTGGCCGCGGGTGACCATCGTCATGCCCGCGTAACGGGCGATGCCGTGGACCACATGCACCACGTAGTCGCCTTCGCGCAGTTCCAAGAAGCTATCGAGCGCGCGGCCCAGGGTGACCCGACCCCGGGGACGCGGTGCCTGGCGACGGCCCAGCAATTCGCTGGCGCTGAGCAACAGTGCCCGCGGCTGCACAACGCGAAAGCCCGCCCGCAACCGACCCACCGGGCATTCGATGCGCTGGCGGATCGCCGGGTCCAGGCCCTCCAGTTCGTGGTTGAGTCGTTCGCGCTCGGCGAACGAAGCGCACACGATGGCGATGGTCTCGTCGGGATGTTCGGGCCCCAGCAAGGGACCCAGCCGGTGAATGGCTCCCTGGTAGCGCTCGACCGACTCGCAACTGAAGTGGGCCACAACTTCGGTGCCACTGGCCGGCAGTTGCGACAGCAAAGCCGTGCTGCGACTCAGCAGCCGTTGAAACACGCTTTGCACGGTAAACAGCCCACGCCGCCGCGTCAGCTTGCCCAGCCAGCGACGCCCGTAGTCGTCCAATTCGGAAGGTTCAACGAGCAGGCACCAGGCGTGTGGCGGCAGATGGTCGGCCGGCGAACTGCTGGATTCCGCCGTTTCAGGCAGGATCGTCAGACCCACTGCGCCGAGCTGATCGGTGCTGCGTTGCGTTTCCAGATCAAAGGTGCGAATCGACTCGATGGTGTCGCCGAACAGCTCGATGCGGACCGGCTCGGCGGCATCGGGGCTAAACACATCCAGAATGCCGCCCCGTCGCGAGAACTCGCCGTGAAGCTCCACCGCCGGCATGGTGCGGAGCCCGCGATCCACCAGCCAGGTGACAAACGCGTCCAAGTCCAGCTCGTCGCCCACCCGCAGCGTCCGCGTGGCCTGAAGCACCGCCTTGCGGTCGGGAGCCGGCTGCATGAGCCCAGTGATGCTGGTCACCACCACCGGCGGCGGTCCCGCAGGCGGGTCGGCCAGCAGTTTGAGTGTCCGCAGCCGCTCGTTGGCAACGTGATCCTGGGCGGTTTGGCGTTCTGGTGGTACGTCCCAACCCGGCAGCACCACGGCGGGCCGACCCAGGAAAAGTGCCAACTCGTCGGCGGCTTCGGCCAGATCGTCCTGATGCGGCAGCACCACCAACACCGGATGCTGGGCGCCTCGGGCGAGGGCTCCGGCGACCAACGAGGCACTCGATCCCCACACGCCATCCACGGCGGCGGTGTCGCCCGCTTCGAGAGCGGCCAACACCTGCGAGAAGTCCGCATGGCTGGCCAGCCGATCGGCCAAACTCGCCAGATCGACCAGGTCTTCGTGCGATGGTTGAGAATCCGTTGTTGCCATCCGTGCCGATTCCACTGAAGCGGAACACAATCTCTCACGGTCCCACGACACTGCCGGTTCAACCCACGGCCAGGCCGTGGGAAATCAGGCTTTGAGCTGCTGTTTGATGGTGCGAATCTGTTCGAACTCGGGGAGCTGCTTGTATTCAGGATCCAGCGGATAACAGCCCGAAATCAGCCCGTTCCGCGGGCCGGTCGTGCAATCGCTGAAGGTCCGGCAGATGCGTTTGCGTTGCAGCGTGCCGTCCCGCAGCACGTCGGCGGGCAGTTCGGGGTAAGACAGCACCATCCGCCCCAGGCCCACGACATCGACCCAACCGGCTCGCACCACGGCCTGGGCCACGTGGGGCAAGTAGTCTTGCAGGTAACTGTAGCCACTGCCGACGACCGGCAAATCGGGGAAGGCCAACTTGCACGCCCGAGTGGCTTCGATCTGCCGATTCACGCCCATCAGCGGATCCTCGGGCGGCAGGTAGCCGTCGCTGGGGGGAAAGGCCGCGGGGCGCTGAATATGGGGGCAGTAATAAGGACTGCCGCAGGTGAGATTGATCATGGCCACGCCCAACTGCTGGAGCCGGCCGACCAGGGCCAGCGGCTCGGTGAGGTCCATGGCCAAGGGATCGTCGGCCGAGATGCCAAACCCCAGCTCGTAGGGCAGATGCTCCTCGTAGGGCATAGGCTGGCCGACGTCGCGGCTGGTCGCATAGGGCACGGTGTCGAAGATGCTCAGCCGCACGCCAATCAGCAACTCGGGGCAGGCTTGCTTGACCCGGGAGATGATCTCGCACAGCAATCGCGAACGACCATCGAGGTCGCCACCAAACCGGCCCGGGCGTCGGCGGGCGCTGAGGAACTCGTGCAACAAATAGCCGTGGCAGGCCTTGACGTCCACAAAGCGGAAGCCCACCTCTTGGGCGAGCCGTGCGGCGTCCACATAGGCCGTAATCAGGGCTTCCAGTTCGGCATCGGTCCACACCACCGAGTCGTCGTCGGGCTGAATGCCAAACTTGGCATCCAGCAGCGGGTGGTGATAGGCGATTCTAGGAGCCAGGGCGAAGTGATCCTCAGGCTTGCAGAACCTGCCCGAATGGGTGAGTTGCAGCCCCACCAGCAAGTCGTCGATCGTCCCGAAGGCCTCGCGATGGGCCTCGGTCAGGGTGGTCAGCAGTTCGGTCAGCCCGGCACGGTTGCTGGCGATGGCCAGGGTCTGGTTGGGGTTCGCCCGACCGTCGGGGCGAACCGCGGCGGCCTCGCCCCCCCAAATGAGCTTGGCGCCGCTGAGTCCGAAGTTCCGCCACCGCCGCAGGGTATGAGGAGTGGG
>JBJHDE010000271.1:0-6956 GCA_050486385.1 Planctomycetales bacterium
CCCGCGGCCGACGAGCTGCTGCTGGATCATCATCGTCCGGAGCTGGCCGGGTTGCTGGGTTGTCGGGTTGTCTTGCACGTTCTCACCCTTGTGGTCACTGCCGGCCAATTGGCACGGGCCCGTTGGGGGGCAAATTGATCTTGACCGTCACGGTCGATCACGTCAGCTTACCCGCCCGAGGTCGTAATCGCTTGGGGTCACCCGTCAGGAGATGGTCGCGATGCCATTTTTCTCGTTTCTTCGTCGAGCCAAAGCCGTCCGTCGTCCCCGTTACGAGGCCTGGGACCGGACCACCCTGAGCCGCTGGCTGATCGACCACCAGAAGCACATTCATTTTGAGGGCATGCACTGGATGGGCCAGCGGATTCTCAAAAATCCGATGGACTGCTGGATCTATCAAGAGATTCTGCACGAGGTGCAGCCCGAGGTCATTGTCGAGCTGGGCAGCTTGTATGGCGGGCTGACCAAGTACCTGTGCAACCTGCTGGACCTGATGGGCAAGGGCGAAGTGGTCAGTGTGGACATTGACCGCAAACTCTTCAACCTCACGCACCCCCGATTGGTCCGGTTCGACGGCGATTGCTCGTCGCCCGAAATCGTCGAGTCGGTGGCCGCCCGCTGTGCCGGCAAGCGGACACTTGTGATCCACGATGCCGATCATCGTCGCGACCCGGTGCTCCGCGACCTGCGGCTGTACGCCCCGCTGGTGAGCGTGGGAAGCTACCTGATTGTGGAAGACGGGATTGTCGACGTCATCGACCCCGCCGTCTCCAAGCACCTGGGCTGGAAAGAGGCCGGCCCCCTGGCCGCCGTCGATTTGTTCCTGCAAGAGAACAACGACTTCGAGATCGATGCCGCCCGCGAGCGGTATCTCATGACTTACAACCCCTGCGGCTACCTCAAGCGGGTTCGCTGATCGGCCCTTCCGCCCAGCGACCAGCGACTTCACAATCCGGCGGCTTCCTCAATCGCGACGATCGAGGAAGCCGCTTGTTGTGTTTCACGGATTTCCTCCGAAAAGCACTCGCTGTTCACGAGTCCCGCAGATCCGCCGCGGCCGGGAAGTCGACCTCGGTTTCCGCGACGTGATTGAAATAGTTTGTGAACAGGTTCAGCGCCACGTGGGCCACGATCTCGCCGATCTCGCCGTCTGAGAACCCGGCTGCGCGAACCGCATCGACGTCGGAATCGTGAACATGGCCCCGCTGCTCGACCAGCGTGCGAGCAAACGCCAGCCCGGCCCGCGACCGCTCATCCTCGGCCATGCCCCGCCGAGCCGCCAGCACCTCGTGCTCAGTAAGCCCCGCATGTTTGCCAATGGCCGTATGCGCCGCCAGGCAGTAGTCGCAGCGATTGGCCTGACCCACGGCCAAGGCGATCTGTTCGCGAAGCTTGGGCGATAACGTGCCGCGCGCCAGACTGCCACTCATTCCCAAATAGGCTTGCGCCACGGCCGGCGATTGCGCCATGGTGGCCAACAGGTTGGGAACACGGCCCATCTTCTTCTTCACGACACCCAACACCTCGGCGGTGGCCGGATCGGTGCTGTTCAACTCGACGGGGGCAATCCGAGGCATGATCGAAACTCCTGTTGGTGAAAACGGAAAAAGCAAAGTCTCTCATCGCCCGCATTCGCGATCTCACACGACACGCCCGCGAACGCCTTTCAGACGCCCTGTCCCGCAGACGTCTTACCGTCGACATTCCGTCACGAACCCCATTGGGCGATCGAGCCCAAAATCCTTTAGCGAAATGACTGGACACCCCGCCAAAGCAACTATATCCTAATGTCCACCTAGTCGCGCGTCGCTTCGTCCCAGAAGTCTGCGAGGCCGCGAGACTGTCCGATCGACTCAAGCCGGGAGTCCCACTCGTGAGTCTTTCTATTGCGGTGCGATTTGCCGAGGGCTCGGCCAGCGACCAAACTGGCCCCGATGGTCAACCGCCCGCTTGGCCACCCGACGCCGCCGACCTGCTGGCCGCACTGACCGAATGCTGGATCCAGCGTGGCCGCGATCCCGACAAGCAGCCGGCGCTCGATTGGCTCGCCCAGCAACCGGCTCCGCTGCTGACCGGTCAGGCCGTCGTCTTCCGCCATCCGCCCGCGAGCCGCAACGCCCAGCCACCGCCCCAAACGACGCCGGCCGATTCCTCGGGTGAAGCCGAAGCCCAGCAATCGCCGCAGGGGCAAGACCACGCGACGATCCTCTATCAGTGGCCCGACGCTGAACCTTCGCCCCTGGTCAAACTCGGCTTAGTGGCCCTGCTTCGCAGCCTTAGCCAATTGGGACGCCCGCCCTGCCCGGCTCGGGCGTGGATCGTGGATGCCCCCGCGGTCCCGGCGCCGGCCACCAAGCCCCGCGACACATCAGGCTCCGCGTCTTCCTCAAACCTCCGGGCGGCGCAAGTCCAGCATTCGCAGGCTGTTGCATCGCGGTCGCCGTCCAGCGATCCTCCGCTGGCCACCATTCGCCGCGATTCGGTCCGCCGCCGCACGTCGAATCGCGACTCCAACGCCCGCCGTTTCCCACCGCCGATCCAGGGCAATCCCCCGGTGCTCGACATGACCCGCTACTTGGCCTGGCAGAGCGACCCGCCGCGGGCTCCCTCGGGCGTGTTCGATCGACTGCTGGTCTTTCGACGAGTGGACGCGGAATCGTCGCCCGAACCCGCCGCCCATAGGCCGCAATTGACGTTGGCAGACACCTGCGAGGTCATGAAAGCCTGGCGGAACGCCGTCTTCAAACATTGCGCGATTCAACCCACACCCGAGTGGGTCGGCGGACACCGCGAGGATGGCACCAAGACCAACGAGCCGCACTTGGCGACGGTTCCGCTGGCCGTCGTCGGCCGGCCTGGAGCCGAGGGCCAACTGCTGGGCGTGGGCCTTGCCGTACCCAAGAACCATCGCGGCCAGCCCCTGACCGATGCCCTGCTGTCGCAAGCGCTGGCTCCGCTGCTGTTTGGCCCAGACGATGCCCCACCCGCAATCCCCATCTGGAGCAACCACCGCTTCCGCTGGCAAGTTCAACTGGTCCGCGGCCCCCGGCACCCCACGGCCGTGGTGGCCGCTACCTGGATCGCAGCCGCCCAACATTGGGCCAGCGTCACACCAGTCGTGTTGGACCGCCATCCCAAACAGCCAGGCGATGCCGAACGCTCCGTCGGCTTGGCTTGCGAACGCCTCGGTTTGCCCGCCCCACGGCGGATTGTCCTGGAGCCAACCTCGCCGCTGACCGGCGTTCCCGATGCCTTACGATTCCCCCATTTGCCCAGCAAACCGGGACAGCCCAATCGCTTGCAGTTTCACGTGACCCTGGAGTTGGAAGAACCCGTCTACGGCCCAATCCTGCTGGGTGCCGGCCGTTTCCGCGGCTATGGCTGGTTCCACCCCCTCAGCCCCGCGGGCGTCGAGCCACCCGCCGACGAAATCGGATAGCTGACCGCGTTCTTGGAGTGGGCACCCCTGTGGGTCGGCGTCGGTCGAATCGCCCCCGCTGGATCGAATCGCACTTCCAAAAGGTGCATTATGCGCAACACCTATCTCATCACCTACGACATCCGCGACGACAAACGCTTGCGAAAGGTATTCCGGGCGATGCGGAACTTCGGCGATCACCTGCAATACTCGGTCTTCGAGTGCCAGTTGACGCCGTCGGACCTGGCTCGCTGCCGGCATGTGCTGTCGGGCCTGATTCACCACGGCGAGGACCAGGTGCTCTTCGTCGACCTCGGACCCAGCGAAGGCCGCGGCGAGCGGGTGATCACCGCACTGGGGCAGCCCTACGGCCGTATCGACGCTCCCTGTGTTGTGGTCTGAGCCACACATCGCCCCCGTCAGCCGCGTTAAGGACTTCGCCTGAATTCGCGAATGCCGAGGTTCTCCCGCATGACGCCCAGCCACGATCCTTCCGACGAACCGGCACCCGGGCGGCAACGCTCGATCATGGGGCCCGGGTACCTTCCGCCTGAAGCCGCCGAAGAGAACCCGCCGCAGCCACCACCCGCGGCTGATCCCCCGTCCGCGGCCGAGCCAACTCCGCCGCCCGCCAGCACTTCGCCCCCGATCACAACTCCCGAGGCCGACCTTGATCCGCCGGTTTCCCTGGCTCAGTCGCAAACCGCCGAGTCCGCTGAAATCGACCACCCCGAGCCTGCCGACCCCGAGCCGCCACCGCCACCGCAAGCCCCCGTCGCGACGGAATCCGCCGACGATCGTCCGTTGGATTATCTCCCCGCTCGGATGTTGAATGAATTCAGTTATTGCCCACGCTTGTTTTATTATGAACACGTTGAAGGCGTCTTCGCGGACAATGTTTACACGGTCGAAGGCTCGTTGCGGCACCGCACGTTGGAGCGTCGGGCACCGCCTGCAAAAAGCGATGCCTTGCCAGCGGCCAACCAGATTGCCGACGAAGACACAATTCACGCCCGCAGTATCACTCTGGCCAGCGATCGACTCGGGCTGATCGCCAAGCTCGACTTGATTGAGGCCTCGGAAGGTCAGGTGGTTCCGGTTGATTACAAACGCGGTAAACCCCGCCGCGATGAGCAGGGCGATCCCGAGGCCTGGGAACCCGAGCGCGTGCAGCTTGCCGTGCAAGCCCTGGTGTTGCGAGAAAACGGCTACCGCTGCGACGAAGGCGTGATCTACTTCTCCAGCACGAAACAACGCATTCCCGTCGCCATTGACCACGCCCTCATTCAACGCACCCTCGAACTGCTTGCCGCCGCCCGCGCGACGGTCGCCAGTGGCAGCATCCCTCCGCCGCTGGTCGACAGCCCCAAGTGCCCGCGGTGCTCGCTGGTCGGCATCTGCCTGCCGAACGAGACCCACCTGTTGGCCGAAGGAAAAAGTCCACCGGAAGACGGCCAACGGCCCTTGGTGCCGGCCCGTGACGATACTAAACCTCTATATTTGAACACCCAAGGAATAAAAGTCGGAAAAACCGAGCAGGTCCTGCAAATACGGCAGGAGCAAAAACTCCTGCAAGAGGTCCGCATTCAAGAAACCAGCCAGGTCAATCTGTTCGGCAACGTGCAAATCAGCACCCAGGCCGTCCAAACGCTGTGCGAAAATGACGTTCCTCTCACGTATTTCTCTCAAGGCGGCTGGTTCTATGGCATGACCCAAGGGCTGGGTTTGAAAAACATTGGGATCCGCCGCGAGCAATTTCGCCGCGCCGACGACCCCGAGTTCTGCTTGCGAATCGCTCGGGAACTCGTGGTCGGAAAAATTCGCAACCAGCGGACCCTGTTGCAACGCAATCACCTGCAGCCGCCCAAGCCCATTCTCTCGCGGCTCCGGGCGCTGGTCGACGAGGCCCAGGCGGCCGACTCCATCGAACGACTGCTGGGGCTGGAAGGCGTGGCGGCCCGTACTTATTTCCAAGAGTTTGCGGGGATGATCAAGCTGGGCGAGCAGCATGGCCCCGAGGCCCAGTCGCTCAAGCCCGAGGAGATGACATTTCATTTCAACCATCGCAACCGTCGGCCACCGCGCGACCCCGTCAACGCCTTGCTGTCGCTGGCCTACTCGATGTTGGCCAAGGACCTGACGATTGCCTGTCACGCGGTGGGCCTGGATCCGTATCTGGGGTTCTACCACCAGCTTCGGCCCGGTCGAACGGCCCTGGCCTTGGACCTGATGGAACCCTTCCGCCCGCTGATTGCCGATTCGGTTGTCATCACTGCCATCAATAACGGCGTGTTTGCCCCCAAGGACTTTGTCCGCGCGGGACACTCGGTGGCGTTACATCCAACAGCCCGCAAACGCTTCTTCGTGGCCTACGAACAGCGTATCAACAGCCTGGTGACCCACCCCCTGTTCAACTACCGCGTCACCTACCGCCGGATCCTCGAAATCCAGACCCGGCTGCTTGCCCGGGTCCTGACTCGCGAAATTACGGAATACCCCGTGTTCACAACCCGCTGAGATCATGCCCGACCGCCGCTGTTTACAACAATCTCCAGCACTCGCCTGCAAACGTTTACAAAAAAGCCGAGAGGGACCGGGAGAGTCAAAACGGCAACAACGTTGAACCGTGAAGATCGCGAACACGACTCGCCAAACCTTCGCGATCTTCATGTCTTTGCGGTTTTTTCTCCTGCTTCCCCGGCAACAGTCCAGCCCACTTCCAAGCCCGACGGCCATTGCCAAAGAACCTTGCTGAGCAACACCGGCTGCCTCACCGTGCCACGACTTCGGTCAAGGCCGGACACATTGAACCGATACCAACAAAACCCCACAAAAAGCACCAACTGACCATGGAAATCTGGCCTGCCTGGTTTATGATAAACCAAGGGATTCCATTCCACCATGCCGGCTTGAATCTGGAACAGCCCATCTTAAGCCCCTGGGCGTGTGTTGGCCGGAGCAACCCATCATGCAATCCACACCCTACGTCGACCAGCTAATCCACAAGGCGATACGTCCGACCCCACTCCCAAACACCGCCCCAACCTGGGCGTCGACTTCATCGTGCCCCGCAATCGCCCTGGCGGCACCAAGTTCACTGACCAGCGCAGCCCAAACCTGGGGCACGACCTCATCGCCCCCCGAATTTTTCTCGGCGACACCGACCCCAGTCGACGGTATGGCCAGAATCTGGGCGACAGCCTCTTCTGCTCCGGCATTCGCCTCGGCAACACCAAGTTCACTGACCAGCACAGCCCAAACCTGGGCGGTAGCCTCATCGCCCCCGGCATGCCTTTCGGCGGCATCGCCCCCGGTCGACGGCACAGTCCCAACGCTGGAGACCACACCTTCCTTTTCATCGGGCCCAGCAGGGGTTCGAGGGCCGCGGCACGATCGACCAGCCAGGCCGCCGCAGTCGAATCCACCGCGAGCGGTCAGGTGGCGGCAAATTCCCCGTCGCCGCTCGCTGTTCGTAACTCCAACTCTCCCATCAGGTTATTTCACCACCACCACCGCCCCATTGCCCGCCACCCCAACC
>JBJHDE010000271.1:6966-7418 GCA_050486385.1 Planctomycetales bacterium
CACCAAGTTCACTGACCAGCACAGCCCAAACCTGGGGCACGACCTCATCGCCCCCCGCATTTTTCTCGGCGGCACCGACCCCAGTCGACGGTATGGCCAGAATCTGGGCGACAGCCTCTTCTGCTCCGGCATTCGCCTCGGCAACACCAAGTTCACTGACCAGCACAGCCCAAACCTGGGCGGTAGCCTCATCGCCCCCGGCATGCCTTTCGGCGGCATCGCCCCCGGTCGACGGCACAGTCCCAACGCTGGAGACCACACCTTCCTTTTCATCGGGCCCAGCAGGGGTTCGAGGGCCGCGGCACGATCGACCAGCCAGGCCGCCGCAGTCGAATCCACCGCGAGCGGTCAGGTGGCGGCAAATTCCCCGTCGCCGCTCGCTGTTCGTAACTCCAACTCTCCCATCAGGTTATTTCACCACCACCACCGCCCCATTGCCCGCCACCCCAACC
>JBJHDE010000272.1:0-6323 GCA_050486385.1 Planctomycetales bacterium
TGTTGAAGTTGCCCAGAAAACCACCGCCCGAGACCTGATCGCGGGCGCGGCGCCACATGACGAACAGCAAAATCAGGATGCCGACCATGACGACCATCGGCAGCAAAGCCAACAGCACCATCATGGGGCCGTCGGAGGTGTCGTCGCTGCCGTAGGGCACATTGTGCTCGGCCAGCAGATTGTCGAGGTACGTGGTGCTCTGCCGCAATTCCGGCGGCACCTTGACCTCGAAATGCGGCTCGAGCGGCGGCACGTTGTCTTCGTCGACGGTGACCGGCTCGGCCTCGGCCTCGGAGTCGGATCGCTCGCGCTGGGCCTCTTGCTGCTTGCGGAACAGCAACTGCCGTCGGGCCTGCGGATCCCGCGGAGGATTCTCGACGTTGGTGAAACGCCCGTGCAGGGTCTGCTGGTCGCTCCACTTGACGATGGCCACATCGCCGGCGACGACAAAATTTTTGAAGTCGCTCCACAGCACTTCCGACCGCGACACCGTTCCGGGCCACGCGAAGTACAGCAAGGCCATCGAGACGACCATCAGCAGAAGGATCGTCCGAAAGCTCAAGATCGAAGGCCGTTGGCCGTCGCCCTCGCTGGGTTCACCGCCGGAACGCTCCGGGGGCGAACCGTCGCGGGGAGTCGGATCGTCGGGCTGTTGTGGGTCGGTGGGCCGCGGTGGTTCCGCCATAAGCCAATCAGAAGCCGCAATCGGGCCGAAGGAGGTCTGAGCAGCGAATGCCCCCGCCAGCCGACCCGCAAAATCACCGCGGATCGCCCAACGCAGGGCGCGAGACTGTACTTTAGGGAATTCGGGCTCAATAGACTATGGGGCAGAGCGGCCGCCCGGCGACTGGGGCACGATTTGCCTCAGCCTCAGCCTACTCCCCCTAATTTGGCCATGCCCCGTTGGCCCGACGAGACAGGATCAGCCGGGGTCGACCTCGGACAGTCCCAACAGGTTGAGCGGCGACGAGTTGGCTTTGTATTCGCCGTCGGTTCCTCGCACCGCCCCGTTGCCCTGGTTGCCACGATTGATGCCGGCCACCACGACCCGGCCGCCGTCGGGATGCATGGCCAGGGCCTGGGCGTTGCTCAGGTCGGTGGCCACATGGAAGGGTTCGGCATCGCCCGGCCGATGCAAAAAGAAGCGGCCATTGTTGGGCGAGCCGCTGCTGGCCCCCATCCACACGCCGCTGGGATGCTGGATCAGGCCCTGAATGAAGCCCGAGTTTTCGCCGTCCAGGGTCAGCTCGCGCTGGGCCTCGCCGGTTTCCCAGCTCACACAGTCGAGGGTGGGCTTGGCCAGATTGTTGCCCGTGCGAATCGGCTGGCCCCCCGCGATCCAGAGCCTCTGGCCGTCGTCGTCGGCCACCAGCACCCGCACCCCGGCAACATCCTGGATGCGATCGTACAGATGCATCCCCTCCAGGGTCAGCTCGGTCAGCCGGTGGCCATCGGCCGCACGCCACGAGGCAATCCGCCCCAGCAGATCCGCCGAGTGCAGCACTTCGCCATCCGGTGACCAAGCCAGCGCATAGTGATCGGCCCCCGCTTGCTCCCAGGATTTCCCCGGTTGTCCGTCCGAGGCGTCCCACACGCGGAGTCTTCCGTCGCGGCCCGCGGTGGCCAGCCTCTGGCGATCGGCCGACAGGGCCAGGGCCCGAATCCAGCCGTCGTGGGCCTCGGCGTGTTGCCAGACCACTGGGGCTTCGGGCTGGGTGGCGATGCGGCATTGCAGCCCGCCCCAGGAATCACTGGCCACGAGCGATTGGTCGTCGATCCAGGCCACCTGCGTGACCCAGCCTCGCCAGCCCGGCAACGTGTGGGCCACCTCGGGCGTATCGAGCACAAAGTCCCATACCCGGACGTGGCCATCGTAATCGGCCGAGGCCAGCCAGCGTCCGTCGGGGCTGAAGGCCAGGGCCACGGTTTGGCAGGCGGCTTCCAGGACCGCAAGCTTTTCAACGGCCAGGGGTCCGGCGGTGTCGTTCATGGGGCTGCGGGGCAAAGGGGAAAACAAACCGTTCAAGGCTCAGGCCAGCAGATCGGCGACGGGCCGCATATCGTCGTGGGCAATGGGCAGCGGTTGGGCCCCGTTGTGGTACTCGGCCGACAGCGAGTCGATGCCCAGGGCCTGATACCAGGTGTGAAACAGGGCACCGATGTCGTGCGGGGTTTCGGCAACATCGGTGCCATCGTCCGTGGTGCCGCCGACCACCACACCGGGACGGATGCCGCAACCGGCGGTCGCCAGGCTCCAGGCATTGGGCCAGTGGTCGCGTCCCACGGCCCCGTTGACCCGCGGAGTCCGCCCAAACTCGGCCATCACAATCACCAGCACGTGCTCGTCCAGACCTGAGCTGGCCAGGTCATCCAGGATGGCCGCCAGCGACTGATCGACCTTGGGCACCCGACTGGCGTGGGCGTTGAAGTTGTCGCCGTGGGTGTCCCAGCCGTAACTGGTGACCTGCACAAACCGCACGCCGGCTTCCAACAGCCGCCGAGCCAACAGCATGTGCCGACCCAGGTCGTGCGTGCCGTAGCGTTGGCGATCGGCCTCGGGCAACCGCGACTCATCAAACAGCTCGGCGTGTTCGACCAGCTTCTCGGCTACGTCAAACACCTGGGCATGGGCCTCGGTCGCCGCCGGTCGCCGGCCTTGGGCAAACCGGGCGTTCAAGCGACGCCGCAGGTCCTGCCGGGCGGCGTTGTCCTCGGGCGTCAATTCTTCGGGGGGTACCAGATTGTCGGGCGGTCGGCCATCGCCCACGGCCAGGGCTCCGTACTTGGCCCCCAAAAAGCCCGCATGTTGCGAAATGAATCCTCCGCTGCCCGGTTTGATCCACACATAGGGCGGCAGTCCACTCGCGGTGGCTCCCAGCAAATTCGAGATCGCCGAGCCCATGTAGGGGTAGGTCACACCACGATCCTTGGGGTGCCCCCGCAGGATCTTCGGTACCCCGGACGAGTGGTTCTTGTCTTCGGTCTGCATGTTGCGGACCAGCGAGAACCGATCCATCCGCTGGGCAAGCTGAGGCATCAGCTCGCTCAGGTGGACGCCCGGCAGCCGACTGGGGATCGAACGGAACGGGCCCCCGAACAGGGTGCCAGGCTTGGGATCCCAGCTTTCCAACTGGCTCATCCCGCCATCGAGCCACACCAACAGGACTTGCCGTTCGTTAGCGCGCAACTCGTCAGCGACAGCGGGCGGCATGGCGCCACACAGGCCCCCCATGCCAACGCCGACTGCACCCCCCAGCATGCCAAGCATCTTCCGTCGCGAGCAGGCATGTTCCCAGCGCGGGCAACGTTCAGGCAGGGGCATGGCGGCATCCTTTTCTTCGAGCACGTCTCGGGCTGAAGCGTCAGCTTTGCCGACCGCGAGCCCAGATGCAATTGTCGAATCCGCCGAGAAGGTTTCAGAGATTCAGGTTCCAAGGACGCCAAGCGCTCGCGGCGGGCCAACGAGCCCAAGCGTCGCCTTGTTAAAGATGGTCGGCCTGCTCGCGTTCAAACAACCGCAGGGTTTGCCGCATCGGCGTGCGGACATCGCGGCGGAGTTGACCGACCCAGGCCAGCGGATCGTCGCGGCGGCCCCGGGCGTACATGGCCAGGGCGTAGCCGAACATGGGCATGTCCAGATAGCCCTGGGCATACATGGCCCCATACGCGCTGGAACCGTGCGATGGGGAATGGTCACGAATCACCGAGTTCGAGGTGATCACCCCTAACCCCCAGAACACCGTCAAAAGATCGGTCAGCGGTTCGTGGTCGGGCACGCTCTGGTCAATGCGTCCGTGCTCCAGCAAATGGACATGGGCCAACTCGTGGGCCATGGTCGCGCACATCGCCAGCGGATCGTGCAACTGCTGATCGCAGACCCAAATCTCGGGGCATTGCTGGCTCTCGCCTGGAACGAAGAAGCCCGCGGCATACTGCTGCCGCGCGCCATAGGTTCCATCACCCCAGACCAAGGGCTGGCTTCCATCGAAAAACTGCAAGCTCAGTCCACTGGAGTCGAGGCCCATCATCGCGCACACCCGCTCAAACAGCACGGTGGCCGACTCGACGCTGGGCTCGTAATGGTCGGGAAAGAACTCGGACGTCGGCAGGATCAGAGGGCGGTCGCGTGCCGGTTCGACGCCAAACTCATCAATCAGCCACTCCCACCGCCGCTCCAGCCAACCCCGCGACGACCGATCCACCGGACACACCGGCCGGGACCAAAACCAGTTCAACCAGGACATGATGTTTTACGGAATTTTCGAATGAAGGAGACGGGAAACGATGCGAACTGGAGCCGGGCAGTTGGGGGCTCCCGGCGAAAGTTTGAGAACGGACCTGGTGACACGACTGTTGCCTGCAAAAGTTCACTAACGGCTCTTGTGGCACTGGTGGCTTGTCCACCAGTGTTCGACAACGCCCGTTATGGTTTCACTACTGCCCGCCAGACTCCTCAAACAGGTGCAGGATATGTGGCACTGTCCGACTGAGCCACACACTGGTGGACAAGCCACCAGTGCCACGATTTTCGGTTGAAGACTTGCGCAGGAGTCAGAAGTTGTGTTCAACGTGTTACGCGGGAATCCGTGGGGTGGCTGAGGATGTTCATGCTGGCTGACTCAACGCTTGGATCTGATCCAACAGTTGGCGTCGCAGTTGTTCGGCGGCTTCTTGCTCGCGTTTGTCTCCGGCATTCAACTCGAGAAACGCCTGGATCGGCGAAGCGTCGAAACGGTTGCTCGCGTCAAAGTAGACGGTTGGGTCGCGGGTCTCCAGGAATTCGATCTCGGGAAATCGCTCGGTCTCGCGCCAGGCACCCTCGAACCGCGAAAACAGGCTGGTCAGCCGCGTGCAGTAGTAGCGAGTGACGGGTTCGCGGGCCATGACGGCCTGACTGACCGTGGCCGAGGTGCCCGTACGAACCACGCGGTTGTCGGCCCCCTGAGACCACGCTTGCAGCACACTCGTCAGTTCGTCAGCCCCAAGGCTCAACTTGCCCGGCACACGACGCCGCACCTCGATGGGTTCATAATTGCTTGCAAGATTATCCAGCAGTTTCTCGGGTTGCAACAAGCGAAGGCGTGTGAGCCGACCCTCGCGCTGCCGCTCGATGATCAGATCATCGGCCAGAGACTGACAAACCTTAGAGACCGTTGAAAAGGCGATATCGCCTCCGCGGGACTGAATCTCCCAAATCACGTCCTGGGTCGTAGGATAGTTGGGCCGCAGCAGAAACGCCCGGGCCACCAAGCCGCTATTGCCTTGGTAGACCTTGCGAATTGGTGTACTGGTTGGGTAGCGGTTGGGTTGGCCGCTCCGCAGCAAAAACAGCCGTTCTGGCACAATGATCACCCCGTTGCCGCAGAGGTCCAAGCCACTGACCTGTTGGGCTTCCAGGGCGGCAAGTTGCGCTTCAGACAAGTAGGGAGTCAGCACCAGCGGCCAAGCCTCCTGCCGTTGGGCAATGTCCTGGGCTTGTTGGCTTGTCTCTTGCAAAGCCTTCGGAGAAAAACCCACGCTGGCCGAGACGGCGAAGACATGACGATTCTCGCCCCAGCCGATCTCCAGCAGGGCGTCCGCTCCGGTCTCGGGCAAGTCCTGCTCCGTCGCCTCTGGGAGCGTCCGGATTCGCAGCGGCGGAAACTCGACGGACTCCCGCAACTGATCGACAAGCTCGCCCCGAGTCAATAATTTCTGATTTGACATCACTTTCTTAACCAAGAAAATATGCAAAAACAGGAAATCATGGGTACCAGGCCACACGATTTCTTATTTTGGCACACTTTCTTGTATAGGAAACCGTTCAAATCAGGAAACTGTCGCGAATGCCCCTCCAAAAGAAGGCCCTGTCACCCGTCAAGCTGGCTCAGCAGATCGGGGAGGCCGCTGACGAGTTGCCCGCGGGTGAGTACGGCGTGGCAGCCGGCTTCGCGGGCGGCGCGGAGTCGCTCGGTGTGGACGTGCGGGCCGAAGGCCACGATCACGGCCTCGGGGGCGGCGGTGCGAATGGCCGGCACCAGGCTGGCGAGATCAAGGGCGGGGGTATTCAGGTCGATCAGCACCATCCGCGGGGCGGATTCGGCCAGTCGTCGTTCCAGGGCCGAGGCATTGGGAACCGAGGCGAAGGGCATGCCCACCGCCCGCACGGCCGGGGCGACCTGCGAACCGGCCAACAGATCCTTGGTGACCAGGACGATCATCGCGAGGCTTGGGATTTGGAGTGGGCGGACCGACGGCGGCGACGACCGGCGGGTTTGCCAGCCGAGGCCCGTCCGAGCCGCGAGAACGAAGGCCAGAAGATGACCAACAGCACCGGCGAGGCG
>JBJHDE010000272.1:6333-7418 GCA_050486385.1 Planctomycetales bacterium
CCCAGACCAAAGGCTTGGGCAGCCAGGTGGCCGCCACGGTGATGACGCCGGCGACTGTGGCAATCGCCCAGCCGCGAACGGTGGCGTCGGCCGGCAACAGCAGCCACAGCACCAGCAGGCCGAAACCCACGCGGAGCGTGATGCCGTACAGGCCGGCTTGTTCGGGTTGGAAGGTCAGGGTCGCCAAGCCCAGGGCCAGCAGACCGAAGGCGAAGGCGGCCAACACGGTCCGCGCGTACCGGCGGCGAGGTGGCGGCTCGCCATCGGCAGCGGACGGGGTGTCTTCAACCATGAGGGCCGGGAGCGTCAGAGTCGGTTGAGCGAGGCGACCCAACGGAACAACTCGGCGGACTCCTCGTCACTGAGTTTATTGGCGTCCTCGGCCAGTTCTCGTTGCAGCAGGGGGAACTTTTTCTCTTCGACCTGAGTGGCCCACTGGGCCAGCCGATCGTTGCCGGCCTGACGGGCCAGGTAGAGCATCAGCCGCCGTGTGGGTTCGTTGTCGTTGGGGGCCATGGCGGCTTGGGGCAGAACGGCCGCCGCGCCGCGGAAGGCGTCCTTCTTCTCGAAGCCCAACAGCAAGGCCATCGAGCCGCCAATGCCCTCGCCCACTGAGGCCACCCGGCGCGAGTCAATACGGTACTGCTCGCTGACGATGTCCACCAGCTTGGCCACGAAGTCGGTTTCCTGACGCATCCAGCGGTCGTCGTTCTGGGCCTTGGGCAACACCAGGATGAAACCATGCTGGTCACAGGCGGGCTTGAGCCGTTCGAAAAGCTGCTCGGGGCGATACGCCCGCCGATCGTGCAACCACACGACCAGGCCCATGGGGTGGGCCGGATCGTAGTCGTCGGGGACGTACAGGCTGTACTGATTCTCGAACTCGGCCAGTTGCAGGCCGGTCTGGTTGAGCACGGTGACCGGGTGGTCGCCTGAGAAGCCGGGGGCGATGGGGCCGACGGTTGAGGTGCAGCCGGTGGTGGTCAGCTGTGGGGGTGATCCGGGGCTGACCTGGATCACACATCCGACCGGCACAGGTTCCTGGGCGTAGGTCCAACCGACGACAGAGACTGCAAGGCTGAGAG
>JBJHDE010000273.1:0-7417 GCA_050486385.1 Planctomycetales bacterium
AATCACAAACGTCGGCCACCCCAGCTCGGCGCTGTCCACCGCCGTGGCCTTCACGCAGTAATCGGTCGCCAGCCCCGCCAAAAACACCCGGCCCACGCCCTGCTGGCGGAGCCAATCGTCCAGCCCCGTCGCTTGCCGTCGGGCGTTGTCGAAGAATCCGCTGTAGCTATCCAGTCGCGGGTGTTGGCCCTTGCGGATGATGTGCGAAATCCGCCCGCGATCGATGATCCCCGCCAGCTCGGCCCCCGGCGTGTCGGCCACGCAATGCACCGGCCACAAATGCTGGGTCAAGCCGTCGACCTCGACCTCGTCGTGGACCGCCCGGCCGGGATGATTGGCGGCAAAGCTGCAATGGTCCGGCGGATGCCAATCCTGGGTGGCCACCACCCGCGCGAAGCGGTCCATCAGCCGCCGCACCACCGGCAGAATCGCATCGCCCTCGGGCACCGCCAGTGCCCCGCCAGGCAGAAAGTCGTTCTGACAATCAATCAGTATCAGGGCATCATCGCCATTGGTCGCCACCGACATCGCAGGTGAACTCAGCGGTTGGTGTCTCAGTTTCCCTCAGTCGCCCGGTCGGAATCATTCTCCTCAACCGGGCCGAGGTCAATGAGTTCGAGCCAGTAACACTGGGCCACATCAGGGATGCTGCTCCTCGAGCAGCCGCTGACGGAGTTGATGCAGTCCCGCTGAGAGGCCAACCGGGTAGGGCTGGGGATGCTCGAGCCGTCGGCAAGCCTCGGGCAAGGCGGCAAGCTGCGACCGAGCGCGATCGCGGGCGGTGTCCAGAGTCTCGGCCGGCCGAATCCGCCGACCCTGCCGGAACCAGGGCACCAGCTCGAAGCGGGCGGCGTGCTCCTGGGGAACTTCCAGCGGCTCATGGCTGGCCAGTCGAATAAGTGGTTCGTCCGCCATCGGGTAGCCGCCGGCGTCCCACGAGAACAGACAATCGGCCACGAACTGCCCATCGCGGCAGAACCGCACGGTCTCGATCCGCCCCGGAAACGAACTCTTCGCGGGCGTGTCCGACCGCTTGAGTCGCGGTTGCCAGGCGGCGTCGGCGTGCGGGCGAATCGCCGACAGCTTGTACACCCCGCCCAGGGCCGGTTCGTCACTGGCGGTCGCCAGCCGCGTGCCCACGCCCCAGGTATCGATGCGGGCTCCGTCGGCCTTCAGCCGCGCGATGGCGTGCTCGTCCAGGTCGCCGCTGGCAATGACCTTCGTCTCATGAAAGCCCTCGGCGTCTAAGCGGGCTCGGGCGGCCTGGCTCAAGGCCACCAGGTCGCCGGAATCCAGCCGAATGCCCCGCAGCGTGATGCCCTGGCCGGCCAGCTCGTGGCCCACGGCAATCGCCCGCTCGACACCGCGTCGGGTGTCGTAGGTGTCGACCAGCAGGATCACGTTGTCGGGCTGTCCGGTGGCGTAGGTCCGAAAGCTCTCGGCCTCGTCGTCGAAGGACATCACCCAACTGTGAGCATGCGTGCCGGCCACCGGAGCACCAAACATCCGCCCGGCCAGCACATTGCTGGTGGCGTTGCAGCCGCCGACGATGGCGGCTCGCGAGGCGGCCAGCCCGCCATCCCAACCCTGCGCCCGCCGCAAGCCAAACTCCAACACGGCGTCGTCGCCAGCGGCCAGGCGGACGCGCGCGGCCTTGGAAGCGATCAGCGTTTCGAAATTCACCAGGCACAGCAGACCGGTCTCGACAAGCTGAGCCTGCAACAGTGGGCCAGTGACGCGGATCAGCGGTTCATGCGGAAAGACCAACGCCCCCTCGCGGACGGCGTCGACATCAAGCGACAACCGCAACGCGGCCAGCACCCGCAGGAAGTCGGGATCGAACATCGGCGCGCCCCCGGGGCTGTTGAGCCCCGCGAGGTAGTCAATCTCGTCGGCGGAGAAGTGGAGATCGGCCAGCCACTCGGCGGCGGTCTCCAGGCCGGAAGCGATGGCAAAGCCGCCGCCAAACGGACAGCTTCGAAAGGTCAAGTGATAGACCGCCTGCCAGCGGCTGCGCCCGGCCTTCCAATAACCCTGGGCCATGGTCAATTGGTAGAGGTCGGTCAAGCAGCCCAGGCTGGCCGCGGGCGTACTGAAGCGGTGAACCGCCATGAAGTTTGTCGGGCGAGTGGGGCGAAAACTGAGGGCTCACCGGATACCCCGGCAAGCAGGTCGCCCCCACTGTAACGCAACGGCGGGAAGGGATCGACTCAGAAGCCGACGGCGAAGCCAGGAAAAGTGGGCTTGGGAAACCCCAGCTCACTGCGAGACTTCAATGTTTTCGGCCGGGGAAGCCGTGGCGATGGCGGCGAGCCGCTCGGAGACGTCGCTGGCCGAGCAGGTGCCCAGCGATTGGCCCGACTCATCCCACTGGGTCCAGGTGCCCACAGGCTGGCCGTCGCGGAACTCGCCCCGTAAGGCGGCATGGCCGGTGGGGTGCCAGAAGGTCCACGGTCCGGTCTCGGAGCCCTGGTTGTATTCGCCCTGGCTGCGAAGCTGGCCATCGGAATAGCGGAACATCCAGGCGCCGTGCTGCTTGTCGGCTTCGTAGGAGCCTTCCGAGACGGTTTGCCCGTAGCTGTTGAAGTAGGTCCAAACGCCCTGCTTCAGGCCGTTGTGGTACTCGCCTTGCCACTGAAGCTGGCCCTGTTCGAACCAGGCGTTCCAGGTTCCCACACGCTGACCATCCAGGCTGCGGCCCTCAAGCTTTTTGAAGCCGCTGTCGTGATACTCGGCCACGGGCACCTGATCGCCCACGCTCAGCGTCACCGTCAAACCGACACCCGCCAGCACCGTGACAACGGCCAGCAGCTTGGCGGTCAGTCGCAGCGTGCCTTGGGACCGCGGGGTGGCGACCGGTAGCGATTGATCGGTCGAGTCGTACTCGGAACTGGTCTCCGCCTCGGCGTCGGGGTCCGGCACCGAGCGGTCGAGATCTTCGTTGACCACGACCTGACTGCGAAGCGACCGACTCCCTTTGAGCAACACCATCGTGCGGCTCGACGCTTCGGACAAGTCCGAGGTCTCGACCTCGGCCGCCGGTTGATGGATGCTCTCGGACGGATCGTCCTGGTCCCAGGACTCATGGCTGTAGCCATAACCACTGGACCGCGAGACGACCGAACTGGTGGGTGGCGGATCGTGCAGGACCGTGGCGGCTCCACAGCTCAGGCATTTGGACCAACGGGCCGTGAACGTGGCCAGGCAACTTGGGCAAGTCGCCTTGATGTTGGGGTCCGACGGCGGCGGCACCAAGGGGGCTTCTTGCAGCGACGAGGTTTCTTCCTCGGGCGGCTGTTCGGGTTCGGCGTAGTCGCCCCCGGCTAGCGGATGATTCACCGTGCCGCACTTGGGGCACTTCATCCGATACATGTAGCGGCCAAACTGGGTACCGCAGGTCCGGCACTGAATCAACTCGTCGGCGCGGAACCGCTGGGTCCCCCGCTTCTTCTTGATTCGCTTGGTCCGCCCCATGGTCGTGCCACCCAGATCGCCCGCGAACGTCTCGCTGACGGTGACCGGTCCGTTGGGGGTCTCGGAGGTGTCGTCGCTGCTCTGCTGGTAGCGCTGCTCCCAGGCGGCCAGGGCCTCGGACACTTCTTCGGCACTGCGGAAGCGGTCCTCGGGCTTCTTGGCCATCATCCGCTGGCAGATCTCGACCAGCCCGGGCGGGGCCTGCGGGCGATCTTCGAAGATGCTCGGCGGCTCTTGCATCTGGTGAGCCAGCATCCGCTGGGCAATCGTGCCCTTGCAGAACGGCGGATGACCGGTCAGCAGGAAGTACAGCGTGCAGCCCAGCGAGTAGATATCCGCCCGGAAATCCACATCGTGGCTGTTGATGGCCTGCTCGGGGGCCAGGTAGTCGGCGGTGCCCAGAATCTGGTGGTGTCCGTCACTCGACAGCCCGGCGTCGGGTTCGCGATCGAGTCGGGCAATGCCCAGGTCCAGCAGTTTGACGGTCTTTTTGCGATCGACCAGCAAGTTCGCCGGCTTGACATCGCGGTGGACCAACCCCGCCCGGTGGGCGTGGGCCAGGCCCTCGGCGGCCTGACGCACATAGTCGGCCGCCAGTCGGAACGGCAGCGGACCGCGTTCCTTGACGTAGTGGTGCAGGTCCTTGCCCTCGATGTACTCCATGACCAGGTAGTACACCGAACTATCGTTGTTGAAGTCGTGGGCCCGCACGATGTTCGGGTGATCGAGGCTGGCAATCGCCCGGCTTTCGAGCCGGAACCGCTCGAGGAAGCGGCGATCTTGCTCGCCCCGGAATGGCAGCACCTTGATGGCCACCATCCGCCGCATCACGGTGTGTTCGGCCAAGAACACACTGTTCATGCCACCTGTGCCCAGGTGGCTGAGCAGCTTGTAGCTGCCCAAGAAGAAGCCTTTGTGACGCCCGCCCAACAGGCTTTCGTGCTGGCCTTCGACCAGCATTTGGTTCTGCCAGAGGGTCAGCAAGCGGGCCTCGACCAGCCGTTCGGCCAGGAAGTCCGAATCCTCGACCCGGGCACCAAAGGTTTGCTGGGCCTCGCGAAGGAACTCGGCCAGTCGCTCGGGCTCAATCAGATTGGATTGCTCGAGCAACCGCAAATAACGACGGATCGGCAGCTTCGAGACCGCCGACTTCGCCGGTTCGTTCGCAGTAACACCGCTGAGTGCGTGTTCGCTCACGGCTCTTGCTCTGATGATTGGAAGAGACAACCCAGTCGACCGAATGACCGCCAGGGCACTCCGCCTTGCCAGGGAGTCAACTCACTGCCGACATCGGCAGGCAAGCGACGCTGGATCCTCCATGAACTTTTAGCGTTCCGACAACGCTTTTGGGCTTTGATGCCGGGGCCGAACGGCCCTATCCGACAAGCCTGCTACTCTCAATCTCGACTCAGGATGGAGACCAAAATCGCCCACCCAGAAGAACGACTTTTGGTCAGCTTACTCGGGAGAATGGTCGGCTACAAGGACTTTGCCTTCTGGCCGACGGTGTCCCTCGATTCTTCTTCCATCCCATCGACATGATAGCGTTCGCGATAGCAGTGTGTTACTGTTTTTTCCCGAAACCCACAAAATCCCTAGAAATTGCTGACGTTGACCCACTCAATTTGGTGGGCCAGGGCCTTGCCCCACTCGCCAGCTCCCCAACGGTCTGCCCCATGACGCACCTCGTCGACTCCGCGTTTTCCGGCCTGGTGGCCGCCACCTTCACCCCATTGGACCGCTTCGGCGAGGTCGACCTGCCGGCGATTCGCCCCATGGTCGACGCCCTGCTGGCCGAGGGAATCGCCGGCCTGTACGTGTTGGGCAGCACCGGCGAGGGGCCCAGCCTGAGCTTCGACGAACGCACCGCCGCCGCCGAGGCCTTTGTCTCCGCGACCGCCCAGCGGGTGCCGGTCATCGTGCAAGTGGGATCCGAGAGCCTGCGGCAGGCCCAGGCCCTGGCGGCACATGCCCAAAAGATTGGGGCCTCGGCCATTTCGGCGGTCAGCCCCGTGTACTTTCGGCCCAGCGACCTGAACCTGCTGGTGGCCTCCATGGCCGATGTGGCCGCCGCCGCCCCGGATCTGCCCTTCTATTATTATCACATTCCCGCCGTGACCGGCGTGACGGTGCCGATGCCCGAGTTCCTGAAGCTCGGCAGCCGCGAGATTCCCACGTTGCAAGGCATTAAGTTCACCTCGCCGCGGGTCGACGAGTTCCAAGCCTGCGTCGAGGCCCACGACGGTCGCTTCCAGATGTTCTGGGGCACCGACGAAATGCTGCTGGCCGGTCTGGCCGCCGGCGCCCGGGCGGCCGTGGGCAGCACCTACAACTTTGCCGCCGCCGTTTCGCTACGGGTTTTGAAGGCCTTTACCCAAGGCGATTGGCAAGCCGCCCAGCAGGCCCAATCTCAGACCCAACGATTGGTGCGGGCCTTTGTGCCGTTTGGTCCACGGGCGGCGCAAAAGGCCATCATGGCGCTGGTTGGTCGCGATTGCGGTCCCTGTCGGCTGCCGACCGCGACGCTGACATCGCAGCAGGCCGCCGGCTTGCGGGCCGAGCTGGAGGCCATCGGCTTCTTCGATTGGCGGGTCTGAGACGCGCGTCCAAGAAATTGTGTTGAGAATCTGGTGATCCTTTCCGGGGGTGACCCGTTTGTGATTGTGTCGCCAGTCCACGCCATGAAGGCCCATCCGAAAACTGACCGTGACTGAAGTCGATCCTTGAACAGAGGTGGCGTCGGGGGCGGATCGAGAACGCGGAGCAGGCGGCCCATCGAGGCCACTTCCACTGCCGTCGCCTGCAAAAGTTTACGAACAAGCCAAGAGGCCCCGGGAGACGCACGACGGCAAACATGTTGAACCGCGAAGAGCGCGAAGATGTCGTGCTCCACCTTCGCGCACTTCGCGTTCTTCGTGGTTCGTTCCTCCTGATTCCGGCAGTCCATGCCGAATGGGTCGCGCAACTCATAGCGGTTTGCCCAGAGGGCTTTGACAGCACGGATCAAACCGTCTGATGCCTACACTGTTCGAAGACTTGCGCAGGGACGAGAGCGCTTGAGTTGCTGAGAATCCTCCTCACTGAGGCGTGAACGGTTACGACAAGAACCCCGGGCTAACGCCCGAGGGCTGGTGGAATTGGTGAGATTCCGGTGGCGATGACTCTTTAGCCGGAACGCGTTATCGTCCGGTTCTTAACGAGTCGCCAAGCTGTGGGTGTTTGGCAAGAACCCCGGGCTAACGCCCGAGGGCTGATGGAGTTGATGGAGTTGATGGAGTTGATGGAGTTGATGGAGTTGGTGAACAAGCCAAGAGGCCCCGGGAGACTCAGGACGGTAAACATGTTGAACCGCGAAGACGCCAAGAGCGCGAAGATGTCGTGCTCCACCTTCGCGCTCTTCGTGGTTCGTTCCTCCTGATTCCGGCAGTCCATGCCGAATGGGTCGCGTGACTCAGAGCGGTTTGCCCAGAGGGCTTTGACAGCACGGATCAAACCGTCTGATGCCTACACTGTTCGAAGACTTGCGCAGGGACGAGAGCGCTTGAGTTGCTGAGAATCCTCCCGCGATCCCTGGCCGCCAACGTGACGACCACGGCGAGCAACGGGCCCAGGCTATCGATGACAATGATGTTCCGCTTGCGGTCGAGAGCTTTGTGCAACCGAGTGAGCCCGGTTTTGCCAGCCGCTGGTTGGTTTCCATGGTCTGACATTCGACGCGCGCGGCGGACGGATCCTCCTCACTGGGGCGTGAATGGTTACGAAGCGAGGCAAGAACCCCGGGCTAACGCCCGAGGGCTGATGGAGTTGATGGATTGATGGAGTTGATGGAGTTGGTGAACAACCCAAGAGGAACCGGGCGACTCAGGACGGCAAACATGTTGAACCGCGAAGACGCCAAGAGCGCGAAGATGTCGTGCTCCACCTTCGCGCTCTTCGCGTTCTT
>JBJHDE010000274.1:0-7412 GCA_050486385.1 Planctomycetales bacterium
CAGTAGGTTCTCGGCCTGCCGTTTGAGCCGGTTCCAGCCCAGGTCGGTGGTAATGATCCAGGGCACGGCTCCACCGCGGGTGCGAAGCGACTTCAACAACAGCTTCGCAAGCGGTTCGCCCGCCTCCTCGTAGATGAAGGCGAACCGGGCGAGCAACTCGGGCAGCCGGCAGGGGTGACGGATCACCACGTCGGAGAACAGCGGTTCGATGGCGGCCCCTTGTCGCAGGCCCTGGGCCACCAGACTGGCGGCAATGCGGATGGCCCACTCGCGACTGCCTTGCGGATGCGGCGGAGTGTGTACCGAGGGATCGAGATCGAGAATCACCTGCATCTGGCACGAGGCCACCGATTGCCGCTCGCAGACGATCAACCGATCCATCCGGGCGGTCTTGCCCCAGTGGACCCGACGCAACGAGTCGCCTCGCCGGTAGGGGCGGCTCCCGACAATCTCGCCCGCATCGCCGGGGATGGCCTGAACGACGCTGCCTTCCCCATGGGTCGCGCCGCCACGATCGGGCAGGGCGGGCAAGCCGATCACCCGGGGCCACACGAGCAACTCGTTTTCGACCTCCAGCACCCGCGAGGCCGTCCAAACACCAAACGGAAAGCCCGTCGCCAACCGAATGGGTTGCTTGGGATACTGCCCACGGACCCGCGGAGTCAGGCTGAGTTCCACAACCGTGGCCTGCCAACCCGGCAGCACCGGCACGGTCAGCGTCCCAGCGGCATGCGGGGGCGAAGCGTCATCGCCCCCGAGCGGTTCGCCTTCGGTTTCGACGCCGGTGATCACACTGCCGCACACGGCCCAAGGCCAGCGATTGACGATCCGCACGCGGAGGGCGACGGGCTCGCCTTCGCGGCAGCGGCTTCGCAGAAAGGTGACCTGGCCGCGGACGCCCCGCATCGCCAGCCACGGCCAAATCAGGCCCACGGCCAACACCGTGCAGACAACGGCCAGCAGGATCCAGCCGCGTTCGTGGACAAACACCGCAAGCAGGCCCGCGGCGATCAGCGAGGCCACAAGGATTGTGGCCGGATGCCGCCAGCGGACCCGCCGGGCGAACGCCACAAGCTGCCGCCAACGCCGTTGGCCCAAGAGGGTGGATTCGCCGGCGTCATCCGCAACCGCGACGGCAGAAGGTGCGATCATCCGTGGCCGAGCCCAGAGGGTGACCAGATCGGGCCGCCCAGGACGCAACGCGCGGGCAGCCCAAACCCAGAGGTGGAACGTAGTGGCGACGCCATCGAGCAGCCTCCATTGTAGGGCAATTGAGTTGCTATCGCAACTGAACTGCACTAACGCCGACGCTGGCTCCTACGCCTGTCCAACCCGGGCGGTTCGGCGGAAAACACCGAAAGCCGGCCTCATTTTTCTTTCGTGGGTTTCGCGCGAAGGTTTGGTGAATCATTCCGCGGGTCGGAAGGCGCGGCCAATCCGCACGGCTTCGGTGACCGGTCCCGAGAGTCCACCATCGCCGCCGACGGCCAGAAAGCGGAAGCCTTGTTCCAGCCGTTTCTCGACTTGCCGCGACGAGCACAGCGTGCCCAAGGGCACACCCGTTTGCTTGGCGACGGCCACCACCTTCTCGATGGCTTCTTCCACGGCGGGGTCGCCCAGGGGCACACCCAGCGAGAAGGCCAGATCGGACGGGCCAATGAACAGGCCACCGATGCCGGGAACCTCGGCGATTTCGCGACAGTTCTCGACGGCCGCGGCGCTTTCGATCATGACCCACAGCACCAGCTCGCCGCGGGGGTCATGCGGCCACAGGTCGGCCCGCTGAGCGTATTCGCTGCCCGAAAGGCCCCAGTAACGGGCCGCCCAACCGTAGCCCACACCGCGGAGCCCTTCCGGTTCGAAGTCGGGGGCGTCCTTGAGTTGCGGAAAGCGACTCGCCCGGACCATGGCCACGGCGTCCTCGGCGGAATCCACGTGCGGCACGACCAGCCCCATGACGCCGGTATCCAGGGCCTGCTTAATGACAAACTGCAATTGCTCGCGTCCGGCAGCCGGGACCCGCACAAACGGCACGGTCTGGGGCTGACGCCCGTGCTTGATGATTTCGGCTTTGTTGAGCATGCCCAGCAGGTAGCCTTCCAGCCGGGTGACATCGAAGGGCGAGTGCTCCATATCGATGATCACGAAGTCCAGGGTGCTCGATCCCACCGCGGCTCCGGTGCGTGGCGAGACATTCGACGAGAAGATGCCGAAGGCCGGCTTGCCGGTCTCCATGAGTTCAATGAACTTGTTGATACGCCGTTCGGCCGGCGGATCCTCGGCACGGACGCCGTGGCTGACCACAATCGCACTGACAATCAGGGCCAGGGCCATCACGCGCGGGAGCAGGTTCTTCATTGTTTTTTCCCGAGGGAGACAGGGCGGGAGTTCGGGGTGTGTTCGCAAGTACGTGCAGTCAGTTGGATTCTTGGGGCATGGCCGGCGTGAACAAACACGGGTGGACAAGCCACCCGTGCCACGCATTTCGTTTGAAATGTTGCGCAGGATCCCACGTTTCACAAAGTCCAGGGACCGCGGTACTCGCGGCTGAGCATGGCGTTGACTTCGGGGTCGTCGCTCGTTTCCTTTTCAGGATCCCAAGTGAACTTGCGTTTCAGCACCTGCGCGATGTGGCCCAGGATGCACAACGTGGCGGTGTGGTGGCCCACTTCAACAGGTTCGAGCGGGTCGCGGCGATGCTTCACGGCTTGCACGAAGTCGCGGGCGTGGTCGGCATCCACATGGTCGCGTTCATGCTCGGTGTGGTCGGGATTGCTGACCGCCAGGTGAATCTCGTCGGGGCCGATCACGGAGTCGCGGATCTCCGGGGGATTGGTCAGCAGTCGGCCGCTGAGGCTGATCTCGAGGTTGCCCAGTGTGCCTTCGAAGCGCGCCGAGACACTCCGCCGGGTCTCGCAAAACAACTCAACCCCGTTGGCGTAACGCGCGCGAAAGGCGGTCTTCACGGCCGTATCAAACAAGTGACCTTCTGGCAGAAACTCCGAGCCGTTGTCTTCAAACTCCACCGGCGTGGTGTGATCGGTACCCAAGGCCCACTGGGCGATGTCGTTGGTGTGCGCGCCAAAGTTGGCGGTCTGCCCGTTGGCATAGGCGCGAATATACCGCCAGCGATGGAAGCAGCGCTCGGGGTGGAACGGGGCCTCGGGGGCCGGGCCGAGCCAGAAATCGTAGTCAAAACCCTCGGGCACCAACTGGGCCTGCCAATCGGGGCCCGGGCTGGGAAAGTGATTCGCGGCCACCCAGGTCCGCACCCGCTGAATGGTGCCCAACCGCCCATTGCGAACCAGTTCGCAGGCCCGGCGGACGGCGGGACTCGATCGGAACTGGGCTCCGGTTTGGAACACGCGTTCGTGTTTCCGGACCGCATCGACCATCGCCCGCCCTTCACGAATGGTCAGGGCCAAGGGCTTTTCACAATAAACATCCAAGCCGGCCCGCATGGCGGCAATGGCAATCAAGGCGTGCCAATGATCGGGCACGGCGATGACCACCCCGTCGAGATCGTCTCGGGCGATCAGCTCGCGAAAATCGTTGTAGGTCTGGCAGCCGCGGAATGTGCCACTTCGGGTTTGTTGGGCATAGTGCTCTTCCACCCAACGCTTGGCGGTCTCGCGTCCCAGCACCTGATCGGGATGATAATACCCGGTGCCACTGCGATTGACGTCGCAGGCCGCCACGATTTGCACATCCGCCTGTTTCAAAAACGCGGGAATCAGCCGCTGGCTCTGATGGCCGCAACCAATCACGCCCAACGTGATGCGGTTGCTGGGAGCATTTCGACCCAACACCCGGGCCGGCACAATCGTGGGCACCGCGGCCACGGCCGCCGCCGCACCGGCCGCCAACACCTGCCGACGATTCCAACCCAATTGCGATGCGGATGGCTGAGGCGTCATGATTCTGACCGATTCCTGCAAAAGTATGGTAACCGGATTCGTGGCACTGGTGGCTTGTCCACCAGTGTTTGACAACGCCTGCCGTTCCGTGCAACTTCGGCACTGTTCGAGGACGTTCGCAGGAAGCCGTAGACAGCACTTTCCGACCAAGCCAAACACTGGTGGACAAGCCCGCAGCGGCACAATCGTGGTTGAAGCGTTGCGCAGATTTCAGCAGTCGTTGCCCTAGGACCGTAACACGGGCCCGGGCGGCTCGCAACACTTGGGCCCAACTCGGGTGGACGGGCCGCCAGTGGTACCGGCATGGCTTGTGAAATGGCACACCGTTTCGGCACCGGCAGCATGCCAACAGGGCGACCCAGCGACCCACTGGCCGCCAAGTCGCCCTGCTTGTGTGGAGGCAGTCACCCCTCAAGGATCTCAACTCACCGAGGCCGACTCCTCGGCGTCTTCTTCTTCCTCGGGCGTCCAACTGGGCATGGGATCGGGGAACTCGGCCCAGGCATCGCTGCCTTGGGCGAACTCGTCTTCGGTGATCAGGCAGGCGTCGAACATGGCCGAGAGCCGCTCTTGGCTGAGTCCTTGGCCAATCAGCACAATCTCCTGCCGGCGATCGCCGTACAAGGGATCCCAGTTCTGTTGAATCCTGGCGCGATCTTCCGGGTCTTCGGGCCAATGCTGTTCGTCCACGGCATCCCACCAGAAGCCGGCCGGCTCCATCCGCACGCTGATGCCCGCCCGCGAGACCAGCCCCACCTGCTGCGGTCGGGTGGCCGTCCAGAAGAAGCCTTTGGCGCGAATCACGCCCGGCCACGACTTGTGAACCAGGTCCCAAAGCCGTTGGGGATGGAAGGGCTTTCGTGCGCGATAGACGAAGTGGCCGATGCCGTATTCGTCGGCTTCGCTGTCGTCGGCCCCGTGGCTCAACGCCTGGGCCCAACCGGGGCTGCTGGCGGCCTGCTCCATGTCGAACAGGCCGGTGTTGAGGATTTGCTCAAGCGGCACGCGACCAAATTCGCTCACCACGATCTCGGCCTCGGGATTCAGCTCGCGGAGGATACCTTGGAGCTGATCGAGTTGATCGGGGCGGACCAGATCGGTCTTGTTGAGCACAATCACGTCGGCGAACTCGACCTGCTCGACCAGCAGATCGACCACGCAGCGATGATCTTCCTCGCCCAGGGCCATGTCGCGGTCGGCCAGTTCGTCCTTCGACAGGTAATCCTTCAAAAAGTTGCAGGCGTCGACCACCGTGACCATCGTGTCCAAGCGCGCGACCGAAGCCAGGCTGGTGCCCTCTTCGTCTTCAAACGTGAAGGTGCTGGCCACCGGCATGGGCTCGCTGATGCCGGTCGACTCGATCAGCAAATAGTCGAAGCGCCCCTCGCGGGCCAGCCGCGAGACTTCTTCCAGCAAGTCGTCGCGGAGCGTGCAGCAGATGCACCCGTTGGTCATCTCGACCAGGCGTTCTTCGGTGCGGCTGAGTTCGGCCGAGCCATCGGCCACGAGTCGGGCGTCGATATTGACTTCGCTCATGTCGTTGACAATCACGGCGCACCGCAAGCCGCTGCGATTGTTCAGCACGTAGTTCAACAGCGTCGTCTTGCCCGCGCCCAGAAAGCCACTGAGCACGGTGACTGGCAGCCGCTTGTCGAGAGTATCAATCATGTCCCGCACATATCCCAAGGTGGCCCGATTGGTCCATTTCGGGTCGGCTCCGTGTGCCGCCCGACTGATAGAAATGCTATGCTATTGCAAATGAATTGCAAGAGGAAAGCCGGGCAGATCAATCAAAAGAAGGGCTGTTTTGCCGCCCGGGCGGCGGCGGCCACCGTGGGGTCGGGGTGCTGGGCCGCTGCGGTCAGCACGTGTTCGAGTTGGGGATCCGGCACAAAGACCAGTCGGGCGGCTTGTCCCAGAGTGCCGGCCACCACGGCATGCTGGTCGAAGCGGGCGGCCCAGTCGGCGGCGATTCGCCGTTCGGGCAGCAGCACCAACCAGCCGTCTTCGGGGGGCCAATCGCCACGGTCGGCCTCGGCCTGGGTGGGCCAATGCGGCCAAGCCTGGGCTTCAAGCTGGCGGCGGAGTTCCGCGTTTCTCGCGGCGTTTTGCGCGTCGCCCAGCGGCTGACTTGCCGGGTTGGCGGCCGTGAGGATCATCCAACCCGCGGCCGTGTGCCGCTGGAGCAGCCAATCGGCCATGGCCGCGACTTGGCCAATCCGTACGCCCCAGCGATCGCCGGGCGTATCGACCCAGTAGGTCGTCCAGCAGTAGGCGGCGATCAGATCGACCGAGAGCATGGCCGAATCCCCTCGGGCGACGGCTTGCTGGGGCCAGCGGCCAGGCCGAGCCGCTGGGTCAAAGATCCTCGCGACGCAGGTCAGAGGCCAGCCGAATCAGCAGCCAAGTCTGTTGCCGGGGGCTGGCTTTCCGCTTGCTGAACATCAAATCGCCCAGGCTGCCGGCCAAGTCGGGGTCGCAGCCCACCAGCAGCATTTGGCCGGGCGTCAGGCTGACTTCAATCTTGAGATCGGGAAAGGCCTCCCGTTCGCGGCCGGGCTCCAGCACCAGCACGCCCGCCGCATCGTGACCGTAGCGGGTGGTTGGTGGACCGTAGTGCAATTCGGGAAGCAGCGACAAGCGGGCATGGCCGCGATGGGGCTCGGCCCGGACCGAGGTGTTCATCACGGCTTGGGCCTGATGCAGGGTCCGGCCTTGCAGGGTGCCTTCGGCTGGCAGCAGCAAGTTCATGTGCTCGACCACGCTGCCGGTCTGGATCTCGCTGCGTTGACCGCCGCGGAGCGAATACTGCCGCTGGGTGACACTGGGCCGTGCCTCGAACTCGGTCAGCACCTGCTCGTCGGTGACTTCGGTGCCGGCCCGGTCAAGTTCCAACAGCCGCTGCAACTCAATCGGTAAGATTCCGCCAATAACGCCGGCTCGTAACCCGTGCGACCCCAGGCGTTTGCGGGTGTCGGCCCCCAGAATCTGCTCGTCGGCTTGCTGCCAGAGCAAGGTGTTGAGTCGCTCGTCGCCGTAGGGGGCATGCACAAAGCGGACATCCAACCGCACCGTGTCCGAAGTGCCATTGATGGGCTTCAGCGGATTGGTGCTCGTGGTCAGATCGCGGGGCCACGGCACGCGCAGGGCCTCGCAGCCGGCCGAGGTCATGGCCACCGCGAGCACCAACAGCCACCATCGCGTTGGCGACCCAAGTCGCATGCTGCCCACTCTCCCGCTCGTTCGATCGGCTCCCGGCCCGAAAATTTGGCCACGGCGGACGTTAGGGGGCCGGGTGCGTGCCGTCAACATCGGTCCGATGGGTGCAACCGCTTTCCTCGGACCAATCGCTCTCACACAGGTTGCCCAGTCTTCTCAGATATCCAAGCACCACGAATTCTTCCAGGTCAGGGGCTTCCAGGCATCCCACGGCCGCTCCATTCACCTGACGGCAACACGCCGGGTGGCCTGGGGCGGGAGCGCACACTTCCGTGC
>JBJHDE010000275.1:0-7388 GCA_050486385.1 Planctomycetales bacterium
CGGGGACCATGTTGGCTGGCCAGAAGCCACCTGGCGGAACCAATCTCACCCCCCCGCCGCAAACTCGGCTACGCTGTTCCCCATTGTGTCGTCCTCCGCTGCCCTCCCGCAACCCCTGGGGGCTGCAGGACGGGAATCAGCAGGCTCAAACGGCCTGAAATCCGGCCTGGGCCTCGCAGAACCACCGCCCGACGGGCTCGGAAACCGACCTCGGCCGAGTCGCACCTGCATGGTGGATGACGTGGTCCGAGGAGATTGCTGCGAGAGCGCGCGAGCGGGGGCGGCGGAATCACCGCCGAGCGACGACCTCAAGGCGGACTCCAAGAAAACACCCCAGGGATCATGCCCCCGACCTGCTGAGGGTCATCGATGCTCCACACAAGGCGGGAAACCAAAGTCGTGAACACAACGGGATTTAAGGTTCTCACCCCATACCAAACCGCTTTGAACAATCACCATAATCAACCGTGTTGATGGAGAACTGAATTTCTGTGTGTTGGCGATGGTTGACCCATCGCACTCGGATGGACTCAAGGCCGAGGCCACAGGGTTTCAAACGATTGGCCAATTTCGATTGGTCGAGCGGCGCTCCTCGGCAACTTGTCCCATGCATCTAGGAACTTGTGAACGATGGACCATTCGGTCCCGTGAATCGTCGGCGGGTGGCGTGATTGTCAACCCAGCCAGGCGATTCGTGAAGTGAGTCCACATCGGTGCCACGAGCCCTGGGCGAGGTCGACGGACCCACCGGGGTATGCGTCGAAGGTACGCGCTAGCGACACCGCTCGGGGCGGCCGTGGGGCAGCCCTGAAGGATTTCTCATCTTTGGAATAGGATGGAACGCCATGCATTCGCCACGACGCTTTCGGCGACGCGACACCACGCGCCAGGGTGCGGCCGCCGTTGAATTGGCCGTCCTGCTGCCCGTGCTGGGCTTGCTGCTGGGGGGCATCGTCGAGTTTGGCTCGGCCTTTTGGGTGCGGCATCACATGCTACAAGCCACCCGCGAGGGGACGCGGATCCTGTCGCTGTCGGGCACCGACGAACAGCGGGCCATTAAGCGAGCCCGCGATTACCTGGGCAAACACTACCCAGGGCTGATGGAGCGCGAGGCCTTCGCCTTCTCGGCTGGTCGTGAAGGCCCCTCGGACCGCGAAGTCTTTGTGGAGATTCGTATCTCCTACGGCGATGCCACGATCCTGGGCGGCTGGGTGCTGCCCAGGGATCACGAGATGTTCACACGGCTCTACATGGAAAGGGACTGATCCCATGCGTCGTCACCAAGCAAGCCGCCGCAACGGCGTGGCCATGACCGAGTTCGCCCTGATGCTGCCGGTGTTCCTGGTGCTGCTTCTGGGAGCCATTGAGTCGGCCTGGGTCATGTACGTGCGGCAATCCATGAATTACGCGACCCGCGAGGCCGTCCGCTCGATGGCCGTCCAAGTGGCCAGCAGCGAGGAGGCCGAGGCGTTTGCCATGAACTACCTGAATGCCTTTGCTCCTTACGATTACACGTTCAGCACGAGCAACCCACAGAACGGCGACACCGTCGGCATGCGGATTGACGTGCCCATGCGAGACGTCGCGCTCATGGGATCCATGATCTTTCCGCACGACACGCTGATTTCGGCCCGGACCGAACTGGTCCGCGAAACCTCGTACAAGTGATCCACGGCCCCGGTTCGACGTCGTCTTGTTTTCGCTCACCCGTCCCTGCACCCGTAGGTTCCAACATGAATCGCTTTCATCGAGACACTCAGCGTCGCGGGGCGGTGCTCGTGTGGTTTGCCGTCCTGCTGCCAGCTTTGCTCATCTTCGTGGGTTTTGCGGTCGATGTGGGATTGATTTATCTCACCCGCTCGGACCTGCAGAACGCCTCGGACACCGCGGCGCTGGCCGCCGCCCACCGACTGCCCGGCTACAGTCGCGATCGTCAAGCGTCGTTCTCGGAAGCCGACGCCCGGGCGGCGGCGGTGACCTTTGCCACGAAGAACCTGCCCACCGAACGCCACGGCGAGACGCTGGACCCCTCGGAGATTGAGTTTGGCCAGTGGGACTACGCCGAACGCGAGTTTCTGTCCGGCGAGTGGCCTTACACGGCGGTGCGAGTGCGGCTGAAGAAAACCGCCGAAAACGGCAATCCCATGCGGCTGTTCTTCATGACACTGATCAACCGCCACTCGCAGGACCTCAACGTCGATAGCATCGCCGTCGCCGCGCCGCGACTGGGCGGGTGGATGAGCGGCGGCCTGATCGGCCTGGAACGCGGCCGGGTCACCGGCGAAGCCTACGCCGACGGCTACGATCCGCTGGCGGGCGCTTACGGCCCTGACAACATTTTGGATAGCGGTGTCACCAGCAATGGCCCGCTCACAGTCGACGGTGGTCCCTATGTCCAGGGTCTGGCCAAGCCGGGCTACGGGTACGGTGAGGCCCAGGTGACCAACAACGCCATTGTCACTGGCGATACCACCGAGCGGTTCAATGACGTGGACCTCAACTTCGTGGACTTCCCTTACAGTCCGAGCAGCTCGCAGCACGATAATCACCAAATTCCGACGGGTTCGCCGATTACGCTGTCGGGCAATCAGGCCCTCTCGGCCAGCGGCCACGGCAGCGCGACGATCCCACCCGGTCAGTACTGGCTGTCGAATATGCGGGTCGAGGGCCACGCCAAGATTCAGTTCAGCGCTCCGCAGACCTACGAGGATCCGACGATTGTCGTGATTGATGGAGACTTCAATCTCTCGGCCCAGTCTCAGCTCATCGTCGATGGGCCGGTCGAGATCTACGTGAACGGCAATATCTCCATCACGGGCCAGGGTATCGACAATCTCACGCAGAAACCGCAGAACCTCAAAATATTCTCTAACGGTTCGAGCGTCAACTGGGCGGGCGGCAGCGACTTCTACGGTTGGATCTACAGCCCCTCGGCCCTGCTCGACCTGGCCGGCGGGTCGCAGTTCTTCGGCGGTGGTGCCGGTCGCGAAGTCCTGCTCCGGGGCAATGTCCGCGCCCATACCGATCGCACCGTCGGCTTCTGGGATCAGAACGATCCGATCGCCCGGCTGGTGTGGTGAACTCTTCGGACAAGATCGCTGAATCGGTCTGGTGTGCGTGACACCGCGAACCAGAATCTCCCGCTCTTCAACAAAACAAGCCGCCTGTCGAAAGTCTCGGCTGGCGGCTCGTTTTGTGCTTCAGCGGGTCGGGTCAGGCATCCGCATGACGGGCTTACGATCGCAGAATCTGCGAAACCGCTCCGGTGCTGTTGCCGAAGCGGGGTTCGGGCATGTCGAGGGCGTCGAGCACGCTGACCCACAGGTTGTTCAAGGGCGTGTCGAGTGGCAACTTGACGTGCTGGCCGGTCGTGATGCGTCCGCCAGCCCGACCGGCGACCAACACCGGCAGGTCGAACGGCGTGTGGGCGTTGGCATTGCCCAGGCCGCTGCCGTAGTAGACGATCGAATTGTCCAGCAGCGTGCCTTCGCCTTCGCGGACCTGCTTCAACCGCTCGACGATGTAGGCAAACAGCCCCACGTTGAAACGATCGATCTTTCGCAGCTTGGCCAGGATCTCCTCTTTGTTGCCGTGGTGCGACAGCTCGTGGTGGCCCTCGCGGATGCCCAGCATCGGATAGGTCTGCCCCCCGGCGGCGATGCCAAACATCAAGGTACACACCCGGGTCATGTCGGTCTGGAAGGCCAACACCATCAGGTCGCCCATCAACCGTACATGGTCGGCGTAGTCGCCGGGCGTCTGCTCGGGCAGTTGCAATTGGGGCTCGTCGCCGTCGGCTGCAAACACCGTGCGTTGGACGCGGCGTTCCATCTCGCGGACCGAGTACAGATACTCGTCCAACTTCCGCTGGTCGGTCTTGCCCAGGTCGCGGTGCAAGCGGCGGGCGTCCTCCAACACGCTATCCAGCACGCTCTTGCGAAGCACCTGCTGTTGACTGCGCTCGGCGGGGCTGGCCTGGGCGCCCGGCTCGCCGAATAGCCGTTTGAACACGCTCTTGGGATTGTTATCGGTGGGCAGCGGGCTGGTGGCATCCTTGTAAGACAACACCGAGCTGTACACACAGCTAAACTCGCCGTCGCAGCGGCCGGCCAGGCTACTGCCAGCAATCGAGAGTTCCAGGCTCCGCAGCTTGGTGTCTTCGCCAATTTTGTTGGCGATTCGCTGGTCCAACGACTGCCCGGCCTTCACCCCGTCGCGATCGACTTCGACTCCGGTCAGCAGCGCCGCGGTGGGTCGGGCGTGGCCGACGCCGCCTTTTTCGGCATAGGGAATCTGCGACATGCCGGTCAGCACGTTGACATCGTCTTTGATGCTGGCCAGGGGTTCCAGGCTGTAGGGCAAGGCGTAGTCGCGGCCACTGGCGACGGGCTTCCAGGCGTCGTGAACAATGCCATTGGGCACGTACAAGAAGGCCACTCGCTTAGGCCGGGTCACCTCGCCCGCGGCCCAGGCCGTGCGAGGCAGCATGGCCTCCAACAGCGGCAGGCTGAGCGTGATGCCGGTACCACGAAGAAACGTCCGTCGGGAAAGAGGATTCATCGAGCGTGCTTCCAGGTCGGAGGGGTGTGTGTGGCCTTGCGTCGCGTCTTCGGTCACTTGACCGTGGCTTCGACGGAAATGTCGAGGTAGTACAAATCCTTGGCGGGTTCGCCCGGCTTGCCGGTGGACCGCGTGCCCAGGTTGCCGGCCTGGGTCACGATCCGCACGGTCGCCTGGTAAGTGCCAGGAGAATCGGATCCGGCAAATCGCACGGCGAAGGGCTCGCGTTCGGGATCGTCGCCACCCAGCAATCCGGGCTTGTCGTCCTGCGTGCCCAGCAGCTTCACGGTGCGTCCATCGTCGCTGGCGTTGGGACCCTCTAGCGCGAAGCGTTCGGCATGTTCGCCCAACAGCTCGATCCCCACGTACTCGCTGGCCACGTTGTAAACTCGCGTCTCGTCGGGAACCAGTCGCGAGGTCCCAAACAGGATGGTGGCCCACGGTTTGCCGTGCTGATCGGCGATGGTGGTGGTCTGGGCGTTGAAGACCGTTCGCTCGCTCGAGGTCGCCGTGGCGCCTCGGGCGACTTCGCCCAAGTGGATCGGATCGGTGTCGCTGACGCCGAGCAAGGGGCGGACCACACGCAAGGGGCTGACGTTCTGCACAACGGTTTGCGTGCGGGTCTTGATCGCCAGGGTGATGATATTGTTCCAGGCGTCGTGCATATTGTGATTGCGACGCCCCACCTGGGTGAACTGGTGCCGGCCTTCGCCCTTGATCTGAAATCGCCCACTGTTATCGATCATCGAATTGTTGGCCGCCCCGGCGGTGGCCAGGTGGACCTCGATCGAGTCGTTGGGTTTGGCCACCAACTGAACTTCAAAGTCAAAGGCCAATACACTGCCTGGCCGCACATTGGTCGGCCCCACGAGGTGGCCGTTCCAAGCGTGCGAGCTGTTGGTCACGTTGATGACCCGCGACTCGTCGCTGGGTTCGATGGCGACAATCGGCTTGAGAAAGTCGTCACTTTCTTCATGCGGGCCGATCATGCCTTCCAGAAACGACAGATAAATCTTCTCGTCCAGCGGCGCGGTGATCGCGTAGCGATAGGCTTCGCCCTGGTCGGGGCCGCCGGCCTGGTCGCCCACCTGCAAGGGTTTGCCACTTTCGGTCGCCGCGCCCAACAGTGGCTTGAGCGCATGCAGTTCGAAGCGGGCCTGTTCTTCGGCCGCCGGCGGCTGGGCGTGCGGGTTCCGGCGAATCGTCAACAACGACTGCTGATCGGGATTGCCCGTCAGGTCGAACATGAAGGCCTCGGGCAGTTGCTCAATGCCAATCCGCCCGGGATTGCGTCGGTAACGGAACACGTCGCTGTGAACAATCGCCTGGACCAAAGCGCTGGCGCGATCATCGGCATCGGCCAGTTGATTGGTGATCCGCCGCAGCGGTTGGCGATCGTACATGGTGAGCGTGCGGCCCAGGGCGTAGACCAGCATCCGCTCGGCCACGTACTTACGAAAATCCCCGCCTTGTGCCTGGCTCAGCACCCCGACCAATTCCAGGGCCGAATCAAACTCGCCCAGGCCCGGGACCTCGCCCGAGGCGTCAATCGGCTGCCCCTGGTCCTCGGTCCGCCAACGGCCCAGGGCGTCGAAGTGCTCGAACGCCAACCCGAAGGCGTCCATCCGTACATGGCACGAGGCGCATCGGGCGTTCGATCGGTGAATCTCCAACTGCTCGCGCAGGGTGCCGTGGACCTCTTGGCTTTCCAGCTCGGCCACGTCCGGCGGCGGGGGCGGTGGAGGAGTGCCCAACAGGGCTTCCATGATCCACTTGCCACGCAGCACCGGCGAAGTCCGCGTGGGATGAGCGTTGATCGCCAGAATCGCCGCATGGGTCAGCAATCCCCGTCGGGGCTGACCCTCCAATGGGATCCGTTGAAACTCGGGGCCGCTGATCCCCGCGATGCCGTAGTGCCGCGCCAGCCGCTCGTTGACAAACGTGTAGTCGGCGTCCATCAACTCGGTCAGCGGTCGATCCTCGCGCAGAATGGCCTCGAACACCCGCAGGGTCTCCTCCTGCATGGCATGGCGGAGTTCGTCATCGAACTCGGGAAAGGTCATGCGGTCGGGTCGGACTGCCGCCAGGCGTTGGGTTTGCAACCACTGTCCGGCGAAGTTGTCCACCAGCCCATGGCGGAGCTTGGGGCTTTTCAGCATCCGCGTGACTTGCTGGCTGAGCGTATCGTCCTGTTGGAGCGTCCCTTGCTCGGCCAGGGCAAACAGCTCGTCGTCGGGCATACTGCTCCACAGGAAATACGACAGCCGCGTGGCCAGCTCGTAGTCGCTGAGTTGGCGATCCTGGCCAATCGGGCCATCCCGCTCGATCCGAAACAAAAAGGCCGGAGCCACCAGGGTCCGCATCGCGCCGGCCTTGAGGGCGTCGTCGAACGAAAAGCCTTCGGCGATCAATTTATCAAACAGCGTGATCAACTCGTGCTTTTCCAACTCGGTGGTCGGACGGCGGTACGCCCGCACTTGCAGCGGAAACAAAATGCCAATCGCCAGGTTCCGCGGGTCGCGATCGTCGCCGGGTTGCAACTCGGGCGTGTTGGCAATGTGTTGGTCGTACCAGGCGCCGGCCACGGTCTCGGCGGCGTCGAGATACCGCTCCATGAGCAAAGGCGGCAGCGAGATGACATCGGCCAGGTTGTCGAAGCCGTGAGCCACATCGTCCGACGGAAAGCCGCGGGTGTCGACGTCGACCCCCAGCAGGTCGCGGATGGTGTTGCGGTAATCGGCACGGGTCAGCCGACGGATGGTCACCCGGCCCGGGCTGGCCTGCCCGCTGAGGCTGGCGTCGATTTGGGAATCGATCCAACTCAGCAG
>JBJHDE010000276.1:0-3199 GCA_050486385.1 Planctomycetales bacterium
CGCCACCGAAAAGCCTGGCAGCGTCGCGAAGCCTTCCAAGCGGTCGGCCGATGTGAAACGCTGGGCCAAGCCGTCGGGCGTGTGGGCCACGATCTCGCGGGCCTCGGGGTACACGATCCAGACCAGTGGTGTGCCGGCGTCCAGATAATCGCGGACCTTGTGCAGCACGCCCTCGGCCGAGTCACTCGGCGAGACAATTTCCACGGCCAAGTCAGGAGCCAGCGACCAAGGTCGCTGCGGCTCGAAATCGGCCGGAATCCGCGAAGCGCTGACCCACGAGACATCGGGCAACCGCACCGTGTCGGGATTGCGGCGGATCGTAAACGCGGCCTCCACGGCAGGATAACCGCCCGCGGAGGCCTCGCTCCAGGTGTCCAGCTTGGCGAAAATCTTCCCAGCGACTCGACCATGGAGGGGCGAGGGAGCCATCATCGGCACGATCCTCCCATTGACCAACTCGTGGCGATCGCCCGCCGGGCCCCGGGCGAGCAAGTCCTCAGCCGTTAGCAGGGGAGCATCAGTCGTGGTCATGATCGCCCTCGGCGGTTGGGCAAACGGGAGGCCTCCGCCGCGCTGGGAGCGTATCGCACGCCGGGCGACGGAGGATCAATCCAGGTCGAGCGCGTCGACGACCAAGTCGCCAACTTCGCTGGTCGAGTATCCCATTCTACCAGCCGCCTGGCTCTTCATCTTGGTTCCGGTCACATGGGCCACGGCCCGATTGACCCGGTCGGCCGCCCGAGGCTGGCCCGAGTGCTCCAGCAACATGGCCATGGCATTGATAGCGGCGATGGGGTTAATGACCCCCTGGCCGGTGTACTTTGGAGCGCTGCCGCCCATGGGCTCGTACATGCTCACCCCACCGGGGTCGGGGTTGATGTTGCCTCCAGCGGCCACGCCCAAACCGCCTTGGACGATGGCGCCCAGGTCGGTGATGATGTCGCCAAACATGTTGGTTGTGACAATCACGTCGTAGTAGTCGGGGTTTTTGACCATCCACATGCAGCAGGCGTCGACGTGGTTGTAGTCGGCCTTGACGTCGGGGTACTCCTTGGCGACGTCCTGGAAGGTCCGCCACCACAGATCGTGACCGTAGGTCAGCACGTTGGTCTTGGCCACCAAGGTCAGCATCTTCTTGGGGCTGTTCCGCCGCCGCGTGTAATCAAACGCCCAGCGAATGCACCGCTCGCAGCCCTTGCGGGTGTACACGGCCATCTGGGTGGCCACCTCGTCGGGCGTGTGCTTCTTGAGGAAGCCGCCATTGCCGCAGTACAGGTCTTCGGTGTTCTCGCGGACGACCACAAAGTCCACATCGTCGGGACCGCGGCCGGCCAGCGGGGTCTCGACGCTGGGCAGCAGCTTGATGGGCCGCAGGTTGATGTACTGATCGAGTTTGAAGCGAAGTTCCAGCAGTAGGCCCTTCTCCAAGATGCCCGGTGCCACATCGGGGTGGCCCACGGCGCCCAGAAAGACGGCGTGGAACTGTTTGAGGGTCTCGACGGCGTCCTCGGGCAGGATTTCGCCGGTCTTGAGATAGTGGTCGCCGCCCCAGGGCAGTTCATGGGTCGAGTAGTTGAAGCCTTCGCGCTTGGCGATGGCTTCGAGCACCTTGAGCCCCTCGTCGACCACTTCGGGACCGGTTCCATCGCCGCGGATGACCGCCAGCTTCAAGGGGTTGGGGGATGTCGTGCTCATGGACTCTCCTGGTGGGGGACAACAAAAACACGCCGCACCCTCGGCCAAGGCTGAGAGTGCGGCGCGTGTCGAGTGCGCAGGGGCGGATTTGAACCGCCGACACCTGGATTTTCAGTCCAGTGCTCTACCAACTGAGCTACCTGCGCGCCGGTCTCTCCGGCGGAGAAAAGTCGAAGCTAAACCGCGCTGGGGATGTTGTCAACGGGATGGACGACCTGGCCTTTCTGGCAGACACCGGGCCGGCCCTCAGGTTCGCCCCACGCCGTTGCCAAGGCAACCCGCTTGAGGGAGGGGCGATCAATCCAGGGCCACCGACAAGCCCTGCTGGGTGCGGCGGTGAAGCCTGGCCGAGGGGCCACTGGTGAGAGCCCAGGCGACTTGGCACAATGCAACCTTGGTTTGACCTGCGGAGGAGAGGCTTTCATGGCGAGCGATCTGGCAGCCGTTCTCGAGACGTTTCCGAATCCAGCCCGAGAGCGCGATTACACCATCGAGATCGTGCAGCCGGAGTTTACGTCGCTGTGCCCCAAGACCGGTCAACCGGACTTTGGCCGCATGGTGATTGAGTACACGCCGAACGAGCGGTGCGTCGAACTCAAGAGCCTCAAGTTCTACCTCCAGCGGTTCCGCAACGAAGGCATCTTCTACGAGCAAGTCACCAATCGCATTCTCGACGATCTGGTCGAAATTGTGCGGCCGCGGCGGATGACGGTCCGCTCGGAATGGACTCCCCGAGGCGGAATCTCGACCAACGTCACGGCCAGCTTCGCGGCCACTTCGGACTGAGCCGCCTTGGGCTGAGCCGCTCGCCCCGACAGGGCGATTCCCTGGGAATGCGGCGATCACTCGGGAATGCTGCGGCCGTGCGGATCCTGGGCCGGGCGATCGAGACCGGAATCGAGCTGTTCAACCAGGTGCGGCCCCAAGAAGTGCTCCATCTGATGGGCCGCTTCGTGGAGATGGTCCAGCGGCAGGTCGAAGTTCCGTTGCAGGTACGATTCCCACAGCCGATGGGCCCGCAGCACGCGACCGGCCAGCAAGCGGCCCACCGGCTCCAGCTTCCAGGCATCGCCTTCGCGGTGGATCAGCCCGCGACGCTGCATGTAGATCGCCGCAATCAGGGTGCTCAGCCAGCCGGTCGCCCGTCGGGCATGGGCCGACAATTGCTTGCGGGTGGGAGGCGGCCCGGCCGGGGCTTCCTCGTAGCGATACAGGGCGGTCAGCAGGTCTTCGGCGGCCACGCGGACCCGTAATCGCAGGCGGCGAATCGCCCGACTGAGCAGGCCGGTGTTGGGCGCAAAGACCACCGCCAGGGCGAACAGGCCGCCGGCCACAACGGCCATCATGGCGGCGGCGGTGGCCTCCCACCAAACGGCCAGACCGCAGCCGACCACGGCCGACAGAATCGCCACGGCCACGCTGGCCAGGATCATGCCCACCAGGCGATCGCTCAGATACTGGGCGGTGGCGGCCGGCACAATCAACATGGCCACCACCAACACGC
>JBJHDE010000276.1:3209-7380 GCA_050486385.1 Planctomycetales bacterium
GCAGCTCTCCGCCGAGGGCTACGTCGCCATCGGCGATCCCGACGACTGCGCCCGCTCGGTCCAGGCCTGGGCCGACCTCGGCTTCGACCAGCTGACCTTCAGCCCCACCACCAACACGCTGCCCACGGCCTGAAACGAGGCCACCGCCACGCCCGCCACCAGGCCCATCAGCCAGTAGTGCAGGCCCACGGCCGAGAAGCCCAAGGCCGTGGCCAGGGCCGGGTCGAAGCAGGCCAGTTTGAGTTCTTTCCACAGCACCACCACACTGGCCAGCACCAGCCCTAGGGCCATCAGCAGTCCGGCGGGCGGCCACCAGGAATCGCCCATCGCCAGGGGAATGAACTCCAACTGGCCAAAGAACACGCACTCGGCATCCAGGTGGACATTGCCCACGGCCGCGATGCTGATCATCACCACGCCCAGGGCAAACAACGTGGTGAACACCACGCCCAGGCCGGCGTCTTCGGGCAGCTTACCCAAATCGCGGACCGCGGCGGTCAGCCAGGCCGTCAGCACGCCCAGCGCCGCCGCCCCCAGCACCACGCCGGGTCCGCCCAATTGGCCCGTCAGCAAAAAGCCCAGCACAATGCCCGGCAGCACGGCGTGGCTGATGGCATCGCCCAGCAGGCTCATGCGTTGCAGCACGAGATAAACGCCCAGCACCGCGCAGGTGCTGTTGGCCACCGCCCCGACGAGCATGGTCTTGAGGGTCAGCGCGGTCTCGATGTCGAGCCATTCGCTCATGCGGCCCCTCCCGGCTCGCTGAGGCAGTCGGCCTCGGGCCAGCGCCCGGCATCGCGGAGCCGTTGCGTGAGTTCCGCGAACAAATCGGGAGCCAACACCGTTGCCGGCGACTCGGCCGAATGGGCCATCAAGTCGGCGGCTTCCACCGGGTACGTGGCAATCAGCTCCTGCCACACGCGGTGCTCGCGGACCGCCCGCACGGCGGCGGCGTGTCCGGCGGGTGTCAGGGTTGCAGCCTGGGACGAACCGCCTTCGGCCAGCCAGCCCCGTTGCAGGGCCCGGTGGCGTTGGGGTTCGGTCAGGCGATCGCGGTCGCGGTCCCGGTCGTTGATGGGAGCCCCCGGCTGGCCGTACTGCTCGAACAATCGCACCAGCAGCAGACGCCGTTCAAGGTGCCGGACGAAACTCCGTGCCGCCCAGGCCCGACCGATGAGTCCGCGTCGTGGGGCGGCCACCAGCGAAAGGCAAAACACCCCGGCGGCGGTCAGCACAATCGCCGGTCCGGTGGGCAAGTGGTCGAGCTGGCTGCTGGCCAAGGTGCCGCCCATCCCGCTGAGGGCGCCAAAACCCGCGGCCAACAGCACCAGCCGGGCCAGCGAATCGGTCCACATCCGAGCGGCGGCGGCGGGAATGATCAACAAGGCCGACATCAGCACCACGCCCACCGCCGGCAGCCCCACCACCACCGTGACGGCCACCAGGCCCATCATGCCCAGATCGATCCAGCCCACCGGCCAACCCTGGCTGCGTGCCAGATCGGCATCGAAGACCACGAGCTGAAACTCCTTGAAGGCCGCCAGCACGGCCAAGGCACACACTGCCGACACCACGCCAATCAGCAGGCAATCGACCAGCAGCATGCCCGCGGCCTGGCCAAGAATGTAGTGATCCAGGCCCGCTTTATTGCCCGCCAGGGCCATCCGCTGAATCCAACCGCTGAGCACCAGGCCGGCGGCAAAGAACACGCTGAGCACCAGGCCGATGGCGGCATCGTCGCGGGTCCGCGTGCGGCGGACCAGAAAGGCCACCAGCCCCACGCCCAGCAATCCGCTGCCCAAGGCGCCAACTAACAACACCGGCAAACTGCGAAGTTCGGTCAGCAAAAAGGCCAGGCACAGCCCCGGCAAAGCCGCGTGGGCCAGGGCATCGCCCAACAACGACCGTCCCCGAAGCACGGCAAAGCTGCCAATCAGCCCCGCATTGGCGCCCAGTAGCCCGGTCCCAATCAGCACCACCAGCGTGTTGTAACTGACCATAGCGATAGGCGGGCGACGCGTGCGAACCGACGCAAACCCCGATCATAGCCCAGGTTGGAGGGCTCCGCGAGCAGCCAACGGCTACCCCCCGCCCAGGGCAGGTTCTGGCCAGGACTAGGGACAACTACCCAGAAGGGGACCCAAACAGCTAGGAAAGGGAGGCTACAACGCCCTGAAATCGGGTAGAATTCGGATACGTTCCTCCTCATCGCACAAAATCTCATCGCAAGTCCCACATTCGGGACCACCCCCTCTTCTCATCGGTTTCTGGAAGGTTACGCGAAGAATCCAAGATTTCTCGCTCTCCAGCCTCGATTAGGCGGGTGATAATAGATCGGGGTTTTGCTAGTCTAAACCAATAAACCAACTTTGATTGGTCTTGGTTCCTCCAAGACCTGACGGCGTGGGCGAGCCGGTGGAGGAATCGCCCCGTAAGAAAGAGAGCGCATCATGGCACGTTGGACGGCTCGTGTTGCGGCCGCTTTGGTGGCACTTGGCATCGTGTTGGGCTTGGGCTGGTTGACCATGCACCGCTTGGCGGAGCAGCAACAGGTCGAGAGCCGTGTCGAGCGTCGCACCAAACCTGTTCCGGTCGAGGTGGAACCGGTCGCGGTCGGTCCCATCGAATTGCGACGGACCTTCAGCGGCACGCTGGAAGCTCCGAGCGAGTTTGTTGTGGCACCCAAGGTCGAAGGCCGAGTGCGGCGATTGAACGTTCGCCTGGCCGACACGGTCACTCGGGGTCAGGTCATCGCCGAACTGGACGACGAAGAGTTCCAGCAGGCCGTCGCCCGGGCCGAGGCCGAGCTGGCCGTGGCCGATGCCGGGCTGATCCAAGCCCAGAACACCTTGAACGTGTCGCAACGGCAACTGGAACGCACACTGACCCTGCACGAGCGTGGGGCCGTGACGGACGGGCAGGTCGATCTGGCCCACTCGGAGCGCGCCGCGCGGCAGGCCACCGTCCACATCCGCGAGGCCGAGGTCTCGCGAGCCAAGGCCGAGCTGGAGGCCGCACGGATCCGCTTGAGCTACACGACGGTGCGTGCCCACTGGAACGGCGAGGAGGACGAGGTCCGCTTTGTGGCCGAGCGGTTCATCGAAGAGGGGGACCCCGTTTCGGTGAATACCCCGTTGATTTCGGTGGTCGATCTCGATCCGATTCTGGCGGTGGTCTACGTGACCGAGCGGGACTACGGCAGCCTGCGGATTGGTCAGAAGATCTCGCTATCGACCGATGCCTTTTCCAACGAGCGGTTTGAGGGTGAGGTCATTCGCGTGGCCCCGGTGTTTCGGCTGGCATCGCGGCAGGCCCGCGTCGAGATCTCGGTGGCGAACCCGGGGCTGCGGCTCAAGCCGGGGATGTTTGTCCGGGCCGAAGCCGTGCTCGACCGGGTGGACGACGCCTTGATCGTACCGATCGATGCCCTGGTCAATCGCAGTGGCAGCACCATGCTGTTTGTCGTCGACGAAGACGAAATGAGCGTCATGCTCCGCGCCGTGGACATTGGCATTCAGCACGGACCGCGGGTCCAGGTGACCGGCCAGCACATCACCGGCCGCGTGGTGACGCTGGGCCATCAGATGCTCGACGACGGGACATCGATTGTCATTCCTGACGATTCGGTCTCGGCCGAGGCCCAAGCTGGAGAACCCGCCGACCCAAGTGCGGGAGTCGCCGCCCGATGAATTTGCCTGGGTTCAGCGTCCGCCGCCCAGTCTTCACGGCCATGGTGACCCTGATGGTCGTGACACTGGGGGCGGTGGCCCTGGTGCGCTTGCCCGTGGACCTGCTGCCCCGGGTCGAGTTGCCCACGCTGACCGTCCGCACCGAGTACGAGAACGCCAGCCCCGAGGTCGTCGAGCGGCTGGTCACCCAGGTCATTGAAGAGAACGTCGCCGCCGTGCCGGGCGTCGAGCAACTGTTCAGCGTCTCGCGCGAGGGATCGAGCGACGTCCGCATCAGTTTCGCCTGGGGCACCAATCTGGATGCCGCCGCCGATGACATTCGCAGCCGCGTGGACCGCGCGATGCGAAACTTGCCCGATGGCATCGAGCGGCCGCAGCTCCGCAAGTTCGATGTCGCCGCTTATCCAGTTTTGATTCTTGGCGTGGCCAGCGAGCTGGACCCGGTCGAATTGACCGACCTGATCGAGCACCAGGTCCACTAT
>JBJHDE010000277.1:0-7302 GCA_050486385.1 Planctomycetales bacterium
GGAATACCCAGCCGCATGCCTTGCATGGCCAGGGCCAGGCCGTGGTTGCCGGCACTGGCGGCGATGACGCCTTGGTTGGCCTGTTCGGGTTTCAAACTCAACAGGGCATTCGCGGCTCCCCGCTCCTTGAAGCTGCCGGTCCGCTGCCGGCTATCCAATTTGACAAACACCCGACATCGCGTGAGCTGCGACAGCGGTTCGCTCTCCAGGCACGGCGTTTCATGCACATGCCCGGCGATCCGCTGCCGGGCCGCCTGAATCGTGTCGAATGTTACGGCGGATTCACTCGTCATGATGAAACACTTACCATTTGTGAAACCCCTGTCCCGCCAGGGAAAGCCTTCCCTGAATCAAAATCAGCGGGGCAATAGGGTCGAGCCAAAAGCAACTTGACGGGTGGACCGGGCCACCGCTGCCCAAGGCTCTGTTGTGAACGACACCCGGACACGCCGCCGGGACGAATCGCCTGGAACACACGAACCGACGCCAACACCGATGTGCGGGCCCAGGTCATTCATCGACCAAGGGCGTGACCAGCCCGCTTTTGATGCTTTCGGTCTGGCCGTGGCACATCAACAGGGCATCGCGGGCGAGCGTGCCCGACAGCAGCGGCGACGCCGTGCCCTTGTCGATGGCGTTCAAGGCTTCCGAGAGTTCGCGGCCAAAGGCATCAATCTCGTCGCCGCCCACGAGTTCGGGTTGCTCGACCGAGCCGTCTTCGCCGAGCACGACCAACGGCGTTCCGGCGGGTTGATCGCGGACGCCCGCCAGGTCGTACAGCAATGTGGCGCGTTCCAGGTGGATTTCGAAGGCGTGGGTGAACTCACGCCCCGCCTGAGGAATGACCCCGCAGATGGCCGTGACGTGCAGGTCGGGATCATCAAACAAAAACTGGGTGGCAAAGAACTCGGCCACTTCACCACGGAGCCGGCCGGTGGTGAACACCCCGCGGGGCATGCCACACACGGTGCGAATAAAGTGGGCATCGTGAATGTGCAGGTCCACCGCGGGACCGCCCACGGTGGTTGGATCGAAGAAGTCGGGCAACCAGCCCTGGCTGGGATCCGAAATGATCCGCTTGAACACGCCGCCGCGGAACTCGCCATAACGCTTGCTGGTGATCGCCTCGTAAGCGAAGCGGTATTCGGGAAAGAACGGCAACACCTGGGCCACCAGCAGTTGCTTGCCCGACGATTCGGCCGCGGCCAACATCCGATCGGCCTCGGCCACGGTCAGGGCCACCGGCTTTTCGACAATCACATGCTTGCCGGCCTCCAACGCCCGCACCGCCGCATCGCCGTGCAAGGCGGGCGGCAGGCACAGGTCGATGACATCCAGCGAGTCGTCGGCCAGCATCGCGTCGAGGGTTTCGTAACAGGCGGCCGATCCCAAATCCATCTGGGTACCGGCCGGACCGAAGTTGCCCTGGATGCCAGTCCAATCGCCTGAGCGTTTTTTCGGATCGCGGCTGGCGATCGCGGCGACCTCGGCATCGGCCAATCGCTGATAGGCCAGATAGTGGATCATGCCCATAAACCCAATCCCAGCGATGCCAATTCTCGGCATGGTCACTCACTCCTATCATCAAGGCACTTCAAGAACCCGCGCGCCCACCACGGCCGCATTTGGCGTAGGCTCAGTCTAGCCCATTGCCCCTCAATCTCCAGGCGGGTCCGGCCAGCAAGGCCAAACCCGGCGGTCCCACACACCGCCGGTGTTCCCGCGAGCCCGGATTCACCCGCCAAATCCAATCCGCAGCGGTTGGCCCCGCTCGACATCCAGACACACCAGCAGGTCGTCGCCTTCGCGGAGCCAATGCCCGGTGGCCAGTCGCGGGCGTTGACGAACCGAGGCCAACGCGCGGGCCTCGCCAGCGGGTGGGCCAACCCGCACGCCATGCCGGTCGGCCAACGACCCGCCGCCGGCAATGCGGAGCGTCAGGCTCGGGCAGTCAAACGGCACTTCGGTCAGCGTCAGCTCGCCGGGGGCCAACGACCAGGTCAGCAGTTCCTTGGTGGCCCAGTAGCGGGCCATTTCATCCAGCCGCATCCACAGCAGCTTCTCGCCGTGGTGCTGATTCATCCGCTCAACGGCCTGCTGATAGATGTGATATCCCGTCTCGTCGCCGTTGCACCACAGCCCCGGCCAATGACACAGCATGACGGCGGGCTCTTCCCGCCGAATCAGTTCGGCCAAGCGTCCCTGCTGGCCGTCGGCGGTGATCAGCCGATCGGTTGTGCCAATCGTGGTGCCGTCCCAACCGCCAAACCAATCGCCGGTGCCCGCAATCAGCGAGACCACGCACTCCACGCCCCGACCATCGGCCCGGCGTCGGGCGTATTCCACCCGCGGCTGCGTACTGCCCGCCCCGGCCTCGACGTACTTGAAATAGTGCGGAATCTCGGCCCCAAACACCGAACCCACGGCCTGCCCCACCGCCTGACTCAGTTCGCTCTTCGCACCATTCCCAAATCCGCCGGGCGTGGTCACGCCTTCGCACGGCAGATCGATGTTCTTCAGCATCCCCAGGGCGTAGGCCAGGTACTCGGCCAATTCCTCGACACTTTTGCCGGGCGTCCAGCCGCCGTTCTCCATAAAGAAGCCCCGCTCGCTACGGAGCGGCAAGTTCGTCTTGGGATCAATCACATAGGTGTGGGTCACCATCTCGGGGTGAATGTCCCAATCGCCGAGCATCTCGCGTTGCACCAGCTCGATACTTTTGGCCAGATCGCGGGTCGACCAGCCCGGCAGGCGATAATCGACCCGCCCCACATAGGCCGGCCAGGGCACAATGCTGTACTTGCCCTTAACGCCCTGCTCGGCGGAGAAGGCCGCAAACTTCCGCACAAAGTCGTCGGGAATCTCGCGGGGCCACGTTTGCCAGGGCTTGTCGTACTCGCGACGGCGCTCGGGCCAGGCCTCGGCAAACTGAGGCATGGCAAAGTGGGCCAGGTTCACCAGGCAGGTCGAGTCATCCACGATGAACGATGCCGGAACCCGCCCCCGCGGATTGAGCACCTCGACGCCGGCGGGCCGTTCGGGTCGCCAACCGGCTTCTTGTGCGGCCAACGACGGTGGCGGCAAAAACCCATCTGGCAGGATCAGGCTTCCAGCGGCTAAGGTTCCGGCCGTCGTTTTCAGGAAGCCGCGGCGGGTGAGGGGGTTCATGGATGCGATCTCCGGGGCCCAGGAATCATGCACAAGGATTCGCCGGGTCGGCCGCCCGGCGGTTTGGGCAAGCCAGACCGATTGCGTGAACGGATCGGCTCAAGTTGGGTGCTCCGATCGACCGAACTTGATCGAACACGGCGGACCTCGCTGGTCGCGTCGATGGAACCTCTCCGGCAATGGTTGCCGGACCGGCCGATGGGTCGGGAAACAGCAATTGTCCGAGTCTGCCCAATTTGAATGAACCATGAACCGGCCTGCCACCCCCACGCCCACTCCGCTGCGGTTGGTCGGACCGACCACCGAAGTGGTCCGGTCCGATCTGCGGAACTTGCACGACGAGCTGCAAAGCGAGGTTGATCGGCTAATGGCCGAGGTCTCGGCCCAGGAGGCCGCGGGCCGCCGGCTCGAACACAACTTGCTGGAACTCAGCGACCGCATCCACGCGACCGGCAAGCGCCGCACGGCCTAAAACCCCAGGCCCACGCCCCTCCCCCGAGGCGCCTCCCACGCCCGAGGCCAGCGATTTCTCCGCAACCGGCGCTTCCCCGACACCCGGGACTGGGCCGCGAAATGGAATGTTTCACGTGAAACATTTCGGGAAATTTTTCACGAAGTCGGCGTTCTCCGCCGACACCCCGGCCGTGGTTCAAGCCGCCGGTGCCAGTGGGATCGCCTATCTCCCAGGCCCGCAAACCGGCCGACGCCTCAGCAACCGCGTCGCACCGACGGGGCCACATCACCCCCGAATCGGGTTGTCTTAGGGAACCGGCCGACGTACCATCAACGCCATCGCGTTGACGCAACCGTCCCGGTGCGTCCATGCATGGGACGGAAGATGCTTGATGTGGGATGGGTCACGTTGCCGCGGCGGTGGGCCTCACTCGGCGGTGGGGCCATCCCGGTCGACTTCGTATTTGGTCCGCAGTTCGTGGTAGAGGCGCTCCATGGTCTCGCGGACTTCGGCGTACTCGGGGTGGTCGTGGACGCTGACCATCTCGTGGGGATCTTTCTCCAGGTCGAACAGTTGCCACTCGGCGGTGTCCGGCAGATAGAACAGTTTGTAACGGTCCGTGCGGACGCCGTTGTGAGCGGCCACGCGGTGGGTGGGCTCGCCCGAGTAGTAATAATAGATGGCCTCGCGCCAGTCGTCGGGGGCCTGGCCCTGGTTCTTGAGAATCGGCACCAGGCTGCGGCCTTGAATATCGTCTGGAATCTCGACGCCCGCGACTTCAAGAAAGGTCGGCGCGTGATCGATGTTCTGGATCAGGGCATCGACGCGGGTCCCGGGTTCAACCACGCCCGGCCAGCGAATCAAAAAGGGCATGGCCAGCGATTCCTCGAACATCCACCGCTTGTCATACCACCCGTGTTCACCCAGGTAGAAGCCCTGGTCGGAGGAGTAGATCACGATGGTGTTGTCGGCCAGGCCGGCTTCGTCCAGATACTCCAGCAGGCGACCGATGTTCTCGTCCACGGCACGGATGGTGGCGAGGTAGTTCTTCATGTAGCGCTGGTATTTCCAGCGGGTCAGCGCATCGTCATCCAGCGTGCCGGCCGCCAGCGCTTCCAACAGCTTTTGGTTCTCGGGCCCGTAGGCCTCGTCAAACACGGCTTTCTGCGCGTCGGTCATGCGGGCGTATTCCCCGTTGGCCAACCCGCCCATGAACCGCGGGTCGGTGGGCTGGTCATGCAAGAACATGTCCCAACCCCAATAAAAATGGTTGGCGATGGTCATGGCCTGCTTCTGCAACGCGACGCTGCGGTTGGCATAGTCGTCGAACAACGTCTCGGGCGCGGGCAGCTCGACGCCGTGAAACAGTTTGTAGTGACGTGGGGCGGGCATCCAGTTGCGATGCGAGGCCTTGTGCTGGCTCATCAACAGAAAGGGTTTCGACTTGTCCCGTTGATTGTCGAGCCACTCGATCGACTTGTCGGTGATGATGTCGGTCACGTAGCCCTCAAACCGCTTTGAGGAACCGTCCATCTGAATGAAATTGGGATTCACATAGCTGCCCTGGCCGGGCAAGATTTCGAAGTGGTCGAATCCCGTCGGCCGGGTTTGCAGATGCCATTTGCCAATCAACGCCGTCTGATACCCGGCTTGTTGCAGGTACTTCGAGACGGTCGGCTGGTCGCCGTCGAAGCGCGAGCTGTTGTCAATGAACCCGTTCTTATGCGAGTGCTTGCCAGTCAGCACGCAGGCCCGCGAGGGACCGCAGATGGAGTTGGCGCAGAATGACTGCAAGAACAACGCGCCCTCGTTGGCCAGCCGATCGATGTTCGGGGTCGAGGTGTGTTTGGCGTAACGACTGCCATAGGCGGTGATCGCCTGCAAGGCATGGTCGTCGGAAAAGATGTAAACGATGTTCGGTCGCCGAGGCTCGTCCGCCTGAACGGCGGCCGCCAACGGCAGGATGGCAAAAAGAACCAGCAGCAAGCTGGTGGGCCGTCGGATTGTCATGATGGATCGACTGGGTTTTTGAGAGATGCTGAAATGGCTTGCACGTTTGGTCGTTCTTGCTGCATCCTGCAAACGCATGCGAACGGCCCTGATCCACTTTTCCTGTGCGTGGATCGACGGATTGAAGAGCGCGAGCAAGTCGGCTTCGCCAGGCCCTGCAGTCTCACCGACGCGCTGAGGCTTGTCCACCCGTGCGCGATCGCGTCGGCGATTCACCGACTTCGACCTGTGCGAGACAATGTTCGCCGGGGCCGATGGGCCAGCCTCAGGACGAGCCCAGCTTGGGCATGGGACGCCGGGGGTGGCGGAGCAACTCGGCGTCGCTGACCTGTTCGACCCGAATGAACAGGGCGTTCCAGTAGGTCAGCAGGCCCCACATCATCAACAGGGCCAAGGGAATCACCAGGTAGCCGGCCAAGTCGTGAGCGAAGGTGGCGGCCCACTCGCGCGGTAGCCACCAAAAAGCCAGGCCCGTCATAAAGATCCGCACGCAATTCGCGGCCACGGCCACCGGGGCCACACTGGCCAGCAGCACCAGCCATTCGCCCCAGGGGCGATTGGCCAACAGTCCAAAGGCGACGGCCGCCGCGGTGACGCCGACAAACATCCTGAGTCCCGAGCAGGCCTGGGCCACCTCAAGCTGATGATCGCCCAGCAGAATGATGTTGCCTTCGCTGACGGCCGGCAGCATGGCCACTTGCAGCATAAAGGTGCTCACCAGCGTGGCGATCGACTGCATGGGACCGGCCAGAAGCTGCTCGGCCCGAAACGGCAGCGGGACCATAAACAGCAGAAAGCCAATCGCCGGCAACGCCCAGACAAACGTCCGCCAGCCACACAGAATCCAAACCGCCCCGGCCACCCACAGCACCAAGCCCCAGCCCCACAGCGGTGTCAGAAAGAAGGCATGCCCCGCCCAGCGGGTCGCAATCGCCAACAACAACAGCCCAAATCCCGCCCAGGCCGGCGAGGGCCCCAGTGCCGGGCGTCGATCGCGACGGACCCACAAAATCGCCAGGGCAACCGGCATGACCAGCCAACCGTGCGAGTAGTCCTCTTCGCGAATCCACTGGCCGACCAGTTCGCCCAGTGTTCCCCAAAACGCAATTAATCCCCCGCCCAACACCAACACCGCCGCGACGATCATCGCGACCGGCGGCGGAGACGGGCTGGAGACGGCAGCGGCGGTGACAGCGGGACGTCGTCGGCGAGCCATGGGGGCTTTGGTGCGGGTGGGCCGCACGGCGGGCGAGCCGGCGGGTTGATCCTGGGGGGAGGCAAAGAGGCGGGCTTCGGCTTCCACACCGAGCCAACCTCCATCCAAGAGCTATCAGTTTACCTCCAAAGGATTGGGTGGTCAATCTTGAGCCCCGAGCCCCTGAAGACGGGACGATCGCCAATCGGCTCGGCATCCCCACGGTCAGCCCTGTCGGCGACGTTTGCCAGGTGGACTTCAGGAGCCGTACAACTCGGCCGCCCGACGTCGCATTTCTTCGACCGACAGGTCTTCGGTCCGGGTGGCGATGTGCCAGCGATTGCCCCAGTGATCGCGGACCGTGGCCGATCGCTCGCCGTAGAACTGGTCCTTGGGTTCCGCCAACGTCACGCAGCCGGCCTCCACGGCCCGTTGATAGGTGGCGTCGATGTCGGCAACGGCCCGGATCGCGCCG
>JBJHDE010000278.1:0-3062 GCA_050486385.1 Planctomycetales bacterium
CGGGATTCCAAGCCACGTACCATCCCGGCGGCTCGGCCCATTCGTCGGGCAGTTGCTCGGGCCGCACCCGGGTCTCTTGCAACAGCAGGACGTCGGGCCCAATCCGGTCGAGCACCTCGGCGAAGCCTTTCTTCAGGGCGGCCCGTAGCCCGTTGACATTCCAAGTGGTAATCCGCATTGGCGGCAGGATTCGACCCCAAGGGCCGTTCGTTCGGGGAGAGTCGGTTCACCAAATCCGGGGGAACGTGCCCCGCGACGCCCGACCAACGTAACCAAAACGGTTGACCCATCAATCATCATGGATGACAATTCGTCTCACCCCGCGACTGGTTCCAAGTGGGGGAAGGGGCGGCCCGAGAAGCAAATCTTCCCAAGGTCCAAGGTACTCGCAATGCGGCACACTTCCCCACAAAAGCAGCTTTGCTCCAGCGCCCGACGGGTGGACCGACTCTCGCGGCGGGGCTTTGTGCAGGCCGGCGTGCTGGGGGCCACCGGCGTGACCCTGGCCGACGTGCTGCGGTCGGAAGCCGCCGCCCGTGAGCAAGGGGGCGATGTCCGGCCCACCAGCGTGATCATCCTGTGGATGCGGGGCGGCCCCAGCCACATCGACACCTGGGACATGAAGCCCAAGGCGCCGATCGAGTACCGCGGCGAGTTCCGGCCCATCGCCACCCGGGTGCCCGATATCCAACTGTGCCACCTGCTGCCCCAGAGCGCGGCGATGATGGACAAGTGGTCCATCGTGCGGAGCCTGCATCACCGCAAAGACGGTGGCGAGGCCGGCCACAGCTCGGCCGATCAGATCTGCTTCACCGGCTATCCGTCGGGCCCGAATGCCGACCAGAACGTGATGCCCAGTTGCGGCTCGATCGTTGCGCGGCAGTTGCAGCACGACAACCCGCAGCTTCCGGCCTATGTGATGGTGCCGCGGATGGTGCCCGGCACCGGCGCGGCGCACTTCGGCACAGCCTGGCAACCGTTCGAGACCCAGGCCGATCCGGCCAATCGGGGGCCGTTTCGCATTCCGAATCTCAGCCCCACCGCCGGGCTGTCGTTCGATCGCATTGGCAATCGCTTTGAACTGCTGAGGGGCCTCGATTCCATCCGCCGCGACCTGGACGCCAGCGGCCAGATGCAGGCCCTGGACGCCTTCCAGCAACAGGCCTGGGAGGTCCTCAGTGGCGATGCCGCCCGGGCGGCCTTCGACCTGGACAGCGAGCCCGAGGCCCTCCGCGAGCGTTACGGTTGGTTCGAGCAATACCGCTCGCGGGTCCGTGCCGGTGGCGATGCCCCCAACTGGCCCCAGCGGATGCTGCTGGCCCGCCGATTGGTCGAGGCGGGCGTGCGGCTGGTGACGGTCGATTGCCGCTGGTGGGACACCCACGAAGACAACTTCTGGAGCATGGAAAACGGTTTCTTGCCCCGCTGGGATCAGGCTTACACGGCCTTGCTGGAAGACCTCGAACAGCGCGGTCTGCTGGAATCCACCCTGGTGGTCGCCTGGGGCGAGTTCGGCCGGACCCCGCGGGTCAACAAAGCGGCCGGCCGCGACCACTATCCCAACGCCTTCAGTGCGGCCCTGGCCGGCGGCGGCGTGCAGGGCGGGCGTGTCGTGGGGGCCACCGATGCCAAGGCCACCGTCCCGGCCGAGAATCCCAAGATTCCGCAGGACGTGCTGGCCACGCTTTATCGCCACCTGGGTGTTGATACCGCGACGCAATATAGCGATCATGCGGGTCGCCCCCACCCCGTGCTCCCGGCGGGCAAACCCATCGACGAACTGTTTGTCTAAGCCGCGGATTTCTCCCGGCTCAGTCAACCGGCGGTTCGTTGTGGCGCCAAACCGCCGAGCCGACCTTCACTGCCTGGGAGACCTTTCATGCTGCTTCGCTTGGGAATTGCGGTGGCGCTGCTGTCTGGCGGAACGGTCCTCTGGGCCCAGGATCAGCCCATCAACCGGCTGGATCGCGTCCAGCAGGCATTCAGAAAGTATCAGGAGGCGGTCAACGAATACCGCACCACCTACCCCCAATCCGAAGGGGAAGAGCGGCAGCTCATTTTCGAGCGGTTTAGCGAGAAGCGGGCGGCTTTCGGCAAGCTGCTCGACCAGCTCGTTGAAGACGATCCCAACGACGCGGCGGCGTTCCGTGCGTTGCAGATCCTGTTGAATTTGGCGGACAGTACCGACAACCGAGCGCTGGAACTACTGGCCAAGCACCATGCCGCCAATCCCAACATGGTCGACATGGTCCCGATGCTGACCACCATGTCGCAAGCCCGCTTCAAGCCCCTGCTAGAAGCCGTCGCGGAAAAGAACCCGGATCGTACCGCCAAGGGGTGGGCCGCCCTGGGCCTGGCCAATCTGGCGGCCGACTCCACCGCACCCGAGAACGCCGAACACACCCAGAAGGTCATCACCCTGTACAAGCGGGTGATCGACGAGTTTGGCGACGTCCCAGGACTCGGCCCCGAGACGCTGGGTGCCATGGCCGAGGGCCTGCTGACCGAGTACGAAAAGCTGGGCATCGGCAAGACCGCGCCCAAGCTGGTCAGCACCGACCTGGAAGGCAACCCGGTGTCGCTGAGCGATCTGCGGGGGCGCGTCGTGGTGCTCAACTTTTGGGCCACCTGGTGCGGTCCCTGCGTGGCAATGATTCCGCATGAGCGCGAGATGGTCGAGGCCCTGGCCGACAAGCCCTTCACGCTGGTCAGCATCAGCGCCGATGAAGAAGTCGAGACCGTGACCAAGTTTCAAAAGACCACGCCCATGCCCTGGACCCAGTGGCACGAGGGCCGCGGCGGTCCGGCGCTTCGCGAATGGAACATCCGCTTCTATCCGACCATCTACGTGTTGGATGCCGAAGGCGTGATCCGCTACAAGAACGTCCGCAACGAGGAACTCAAACAGGCCGTGATCACCCTGCTCGACGAGATGGGCGCCAAGTAGGCCCAGATCGCTGTGCGGGCGTTTTGCGAACGATGTGAAGCCCGAACGTTTTGCACGTGCTTTTCGATTCCGTGGTCGCTGGCAGCAGGCGTATGTGGACGTCACAGAGTGAGGA
>JBJHDE010000278.1:3072-7295 GCA_050486385.1 Planctomycetales bacterium
GGCCAGCGGTCACGGAATCCGCTTTGCCATCCATCGTGAATCGGCGCCAGTTGCCTACGCGGACGTCCTGCGAGAGTGGGAGACGGATGCGAGCTTTCGCGCCTTCTTCATCAGCCTATTGGCCGATGCGCCATTCTCGGCGTTCCGCTGGGAAACGCCACCGATTACGCAAGTGACCGCCGGCCGGCCGTTTGAATTCGTCCTGTTGGATAGTCCGGGCCTGGCCAGGAGCCCCGACCCCAACGCCTTCGCTGAACACTTCAGCAAAACGGCCGCAGGAGGTGTGGTCGAGTTTGCCAATTTGAGGAACGACGCGACCATGGTCGTGCCGTGCCCGCACGGTCCGGCGTCCGCTTACGGTCACCTGGCTGCCTTTGTGCGGCTGGCCCCCGATCCGCAGCAGCACGCGTTGTGGGCCCTGGTCGGCGCAGCCATGCAGCGGCGGCTCGGCACGGCGCCTGTTTGGCTCAGCACGGCGGGGGCCGGTGTCTCGTGGTTGCATGTGCGGCTCGATGATCGGCCCAAGTACTACGGCTACGCAGCCTACCGGGATGCCGGATAACGAAACGCTCGCCAGGCCCCGCCGCCGTTGCCATGGCCGGCGGGTGAACGCCTGCGTTGGCTTGCCAAACAAGGAATCAAAGAGCAGCGACGACGCGAAATCTGCCAAGATGATGTCGGCGTTCTTGGCGCAAATGCGGTTCGAACACACACGCAGAAGGCGTTAAGCCAGATCCGTTGCCTGTGCGTCGGGCCGTCACCTTGCGATCGACGGGCGATGCACTGACTGATCTACAACCTGATATCGAGGAGAAAATCAATGGCGGTGCCCGACAAATTCGCGAGTCGCGATGTTCAGCGATCGTTTCGCAAATTCAACGATCTTTGCGAGGACATTATGTCGTCCAGGGTTCAAACTTGGCCCGATGTCATGACTCGCCTCATTGCGCATTGCGAGTCTGATCCTGTCATGCAAGTCGTCACCGCTCCCCTCAAAACCGACCCTCGTGTGAATGCCAGGAGTTGGTGGAATGACGCAGTCGCATCGGCGCAAAACTTTATTGGCTCCGGCCACTATTCACTGCCCGCCAACGACGATGAACGTACAGCGTTGCTGTATCAGATCCTCTTGCTCATAAAAAACGAGGACGTCCGCCTCGTTGAATTCTGCGCCGTAGTCTATGGCCAATCAAAACATCAGGACATGATTGACACCTTCAACCAGGAGATTGTCCTGAAGTTTGCACGTGAAGTGTCGTATCGCATCAAAGAGGTGTCGCAAGACACAGCCGACCAATCGGAGATTTCACGTGAGGCGATCGTTGTATTTCACCATCACGACTACTCGACTAACATCACGGGCAACATTCAAGGCAGCAACGTGGCAACAGGCAACGCCCAAATCTCGCACTCAGACGCAACCTTCCATTCACCGACTGATGTGGCTGCCGAATTGCGAGCTTTAAAATCGCTTGCTGCAGAATACTCGAAAACCAATCGAGCGACTATCGAAGCTGCGCTCGACTTCCTCGCTGCCCGAGCAGAAGCCGAAAACGGAGAATCTGATGAGATTGTGGAACACACCCGCACCGTGGTTGAACTGAGTCCCACAATCCAATCGCGATTGCGAAGATTGGTTGCTGGCGTCAGTACAAGCATGGTTGGATCGGCGATTATTGAGGGGATCAAGTCGGTGATCAATAGATAAGGGTTGATCGCGACCCTTCATTGAACACGACGATGCACGGATGTCGCCGACGTCGCTAGGTTTTGGATTCACGTCGATCGCCGCCACCCTGTGATCTTAAACGTTCTTGTCACAAGGAAATATTGCTGCCATTGACGATGCTGTAGATATCCCTCGACTGACCATCGAGGCTCGACTCATCCGTGAACTGAAGCTGTGGGACGTCGATCCCGCGGCCACGGTTGACGATGGAACTGCCGTGACCCAAGAGATTCGCAGTCTCCTGGAGTGGTATATTTGCGGTTGCATTCCGTACGGGCCGAACGCCCTTGGCGGCTGGTGGTCCGATGGAGTGATTCACCTAGAAATCACGAAACGCCGCGACGGTGGTTTCAAATTGCTGGGGGTCACTTGGATTGGCTGCGATGGTTTGGCACCTTTCAAGATCGACGTCGACCTGGCGTTGGACGATGACTGGTACTTTGCAAAAACGATATTCCGGATCGGCCTCACGGACGAACGAGGACTCCCGAAACTGTCCGACTCAAGACGGAATGTGGCTCGTGTCCTTGAAAGCCGTCCGCGTTCCAATGGCGACTGGGCGATGGCTGTTGAATTGACGCCGCCCGAGAATCGCGACGAAACAAGCCGGTGAACTCAAGCGGCGGATCAATGGTTTCGTAACAACACTCTGTTTTGGCCGCCGGCGGGTTGTCGCAGGCATCAATCCTGGGAGGTGCCCCTATGAAAGAAATCGAAGCCGCCTTCAACGAGATGTTCCACGAGTATGGCATTCGCCTTCCGCCTGAGGACATCGCCCAGCGGAGGAGCGGTCGGATCGTCCAGGCGGGATGGGCGATTTGGTACCTGTTTGGCTCGGATGACAAGGGCGAGTACCTGGACTTTTACAGTTCACATCGCATGTGCGGGGATCGACATGCTCGGATCTTTGAAGACGGAACCAATGAAGATTTTCCCGCGATTATCTCATCGGTCCCCATATCGCGCGACCCGGAAGAGAACGCCCGCCTGAGGGCTGAATTCTACGCCAGGAACGAGCGGGTCGCTCAGATGTTGGCGGCCAAGGGCTTTGGCATGCGCGGCGGTGAACCCGGCGGCGTGCAAGTCAACCGCGCCCTGATCATGCGGAACCCCAACGATGGCAAGGATCAGGGCTAAGCGAACGCTGTGAGGCGAGCGGTGATTGCGTCCCTAGCGTCCCGGTCAAGTTGTCGATGCCTTTTCACTTACCCCCAAACACGGCCAGGTGGGGAAGGTGGTCGCTGAGGGCGAAGGCGTGCTCGTCGGCGAGGTTCAGCCGGAAGGCGCCTTGGAACAGGGGACGCGACTCGACAACCGTTTCGGCGAGGGGACCGGCGGCCAGCACGTAGTCGATCCGCTTGTAGGGTTTATCCGCCCGGAAGGTCAGCCCGGCCCCCTGGCCGACCTGGGCAAAGGTGTCGACCCAGCCGGCATCCTTCCAAAGCCGGTATTCGTCGGCGTCGGTTTCGTGGTTCAAGTCGCCGATCAGCAGCATCGGGCGATTGGCCTGCAGGTCGGCTTGCATTGAGGCCAACATCGCCCGCACCTCCTTAAGTCGGATCGCGGGGTCGGCCGCCGGATGCAGGTGGACCGAGTGGACCACCAGCGATTGGCCATCCGCCAGCCGCAGCGTGCCGCGGCCCCAATGCCGCGTGAACAGCTCGGGCGGTCGCTCGTGGCCGAGCGGAACATTGGCGGAATCGGCAATTTCAAACCGACTCAGCAGCGTGCCCGGCCAGTTGCCGCCGCTGGGAAAACGCACGTGGTGCATGTCCAGGTGGGCGGCCATCTGTTTGGTGATCGCTTCGCTGGGCGACTCCGACAGGCAAATCACGTCGGGCTGGTACAAGGCCAGCTCCTGGGCCAACCGGCGGGCCATCTGCCCTTGCCGCACGGCCTGCCGGGCCAAGGGTCGGTCGTCGGGCCAGCCCTTGGCCACGTACACGTTGTAGGCCATGACGCGCAAGGGTCGCGGCGGGGTGTTGTCGTCGCTGGCCGATAGTTTCGCCGCCGACAGGCCAGCGGCCCCCAGCGCGGCACAGAAGTGACGTCGTGACAGGGTCATCGCAGGGCCTTCGGGGTGCGGGTGCGGACCGGGATTGCGGGCCGACAACGCGACCCACGCTGGAAGGGCATCCGTCCCGACGTAGCGTCCCGCCTGGATCAACCGCCCGCGATCACCGCTCGGCGAAATGCTGCTCGACCACGACTTCGCGGACTTGCTGGGTGTCGGGGTCGAACACGCGGATGGTGATCTGCAGGGCCTGCACGGGATGCGGGTAGGGCGGATAGATCTGTTGCGCCGTACCGAGGTAGGTCATGCTCCGCGAGCCTTCCTCGTAGTGCGAGCTGAAGGTGTCGTACACCGCGGCCACCAGCAGGTTCTCGCCGGGCGGTGTGCCGCTCAGCCCGCTGGTCGGATTGCCGGGCCCGCCGAACCAGGGCTCGGGGGCATTCTGCCAGATGGATTGGGGACCGTTGAAGCGATTCAGGT